>CAZXNX010000001.1:0-17684 GCA_964642225.1 uncultured Solirubrobacteraceae bacterium
CGTATCGCCATGACCCGCCACATCAAGCGTGGCGGCAAGGTGTGGATCAACGTCTACCCCGACAAGCCCGTGACCAAGAAGCCGGCCGAGACCCGCATGGGCTCCGGCAAGGGCTCGCCCGAAGGCTGGGTGGCCGTCGTCAAGCCCGGCCGGGTCATGTTCGAGCTCGCCGGTGTGCCGGAGCCGCTCGCCCGTGAGGCCATGCGCCTCGCCGGCATGAAGCTGCCGGTCCGCACGAAGTTCGTCAGCGCGGAGGACAACGACTGATGCAGACCAAGGACCTTCGAGACCTCAGCGACGCTGAGCTCGTCTCCCACCTCAAGACCGTCCGGCGAGAGATCTTCGGGCTGCGGTTCCAGCACGCCACCGGCGAGCTGGAGAACACCGCCGGCCTGGGTACCACCAAGCGCGATCTCGCCCGCGCCCTGACCGTCGCGCGTGAGCGCGGGATCGATACGAGCAGCTGATCATGACCGACGAAGAAACCACACCCGAGACGACTGAGGACCAGCCCGTGGAGGCCGCCCCCGAGGAGGTCACCGCCGAGGAGGCCTCCGTGGAGGAGACCTCCGCCGAGGAGGCCGCCCCCGAGGAGGCCGCTCCGGTCGCGGCTGCGCCGAAGGTCCCCGAGGTCCGCGTCAGCTCCAAGGAGAAGCGGATCTCCAAGCAGAACGCCGCCGGCGCCACGGCGCGCCCCGCCCGCACCCCCGAGGAGCGGCACGCGGAGCGTCAGGCCGAGCGCAAGGCCAAGGCCGTCGCTCGCACCCGTCGCCGCGGCCAGGAGCGCGTCAAGGCCGTCGCCGCCCGCGAGGCGCTCGGCGACGCCGCGCCGACCGGCACCCCGCCGGCCGACCGCGAGCCCGGCAACCCCAAGATCCGTCAGGGCATCGTCACCTCCGCCAAGCCGGACAAGACGATCACCGTCCGCGTGGACACCGCCCGTCGTCACCGCCGCTACGAGAAGATCGTGCGCAGCTCGATGACGCTGCACGCCCACGACCACACCAACGACGCCAACGAGGGCGACACGGTGAAGGTCATCGAGTGCCGGCCGCTCTCGCGCACCAAGCGCTGGCGCCTGGTCGAGATCCTGGAGCGTGCCAAGTGATTCAGAACGAGAGCCGCCTGAAGGTGGCCGACAACACCGGAGCCCGCGAGATCCTCTGCATCCGCGTCAAGGGCGGCAGCCGCCGCCGGTACGCGCACGTCGGGGACGTCATCACCGCCACCGTCAAGGCCGCCAACCCGCAGGGTTCGGTCAAGAAGGGCGAGGTCGTCACGGCGGTCGTCGTGCGGACCAAGAAGTCCTTCTCGCGCGACGACGGCACGTACATCGCCTTCGACGAGAACGCCGCGGTGATCATCGACGCCCAGAACAACCCGCGCGGGACCCGCATCTTCGGTCCCGTCGCCCGCGAGCTGCGCGACCGCAACTTCATGAAGATCGTGTCGCTCGCGCCGGAGGTGCTCTAATGGCTGCCAAGATCCGTCGAGACGACGAGGTCGTCGTCACCAGCGGCAAGGACCGCGGCAAGACCGGCCGCGTCCTGCGCGTGGACCCCAAGAAGTCCCGGGTCTACGTCGAAGGCCTGAACATCGTCAAGCGCCATCAGCGCCCGACGCAGGTCCCGAACGCCGACCGCGCCGAGACCGTCGGCGGCGTCATCGAGAAGGAAGGCCCCATCCACATTTCCAACGTCATGCTCATCGACCCCAAGGACAAGAAGCCCACCCGTGTGGGCGTCGTCCGGGAGAACGGCCAGCGCAACCGGGTTGCGCGTCGGTCGGGCGAGAAGCTGGACTGATCACCATGGCTCGACTGAAGACCAAGTACGACGAAACCATCCGCCCCGCGCTCATCGAGCGCTTCGGCTACAGCTCACCCATGCAGGCACCGAAGATCGAGAAGATCACGGTGAACATGGGCGTGGGCGAGGCGAAGCAGGACTCGAAGATGCTCGAGCAGGCCCAGACGGAGCTCGCGACGATCACGGGGCAGAAGCCCAACGTGCGCCGCGCCCGCAAGTCCATCGCGGCGTTCAAGCTGCGTGAGGGGATGCCCGTGGGCCTCTCCGTCACGCTGCGCGGCGACCGGGGCTACGAGTTCCTCGACCGGCTCACCTCGGTGGCCATCCCGCGCATCCGCGACTTCCGGGGCCTCAAGGCCACGTCGTTCGACGGCCGCGGCAACTACTCGCTCGGCATCAAGGAGCAGGTGATCTTCCCCGAGATCGACTACGACTCGGTGGTCAACGTCCGCGGGTTGGACATCACCATCACCACCTCCGCCGCCACGGACGAAGAGGCCTACGCCCTTCTCCGCGCGTTCGGGATGCCGTTCGCCAACGAGGGCAACCCGTTCGGCGACACCACACTGACCACTCCCCAGGAGGCCTGACGCATGGCCAAGACGTCTCAGCGCGTGCGCCAGGCTCGCGGTTCCAAGTACAAGACGCGTGAGTACACGCGTTGCCGCCGGTGCGGTCGTTCGCGGTCCGTGTACCGCAAGTTCGGCGTCTGCCGGATCTGCCTGCGCGAGCTCGCACACAACGGCTACATCCCCGGTATGACGAAGAGCAGTTGGTGAACGCATGTCGATGACCGATCCCATCGCCGACTTCCTCACGCGCATCCGCAACGGCATCCGTGCGGCGCACGAGACCGTGGAGATTCCCTCCAGCGGCCTCAAGCGTGAGATGGCCCGCATCCTCAAGGAGCAGGGCTACATCCGCGGATTCTCCGTGGAGGACCCCACGGCCGAGCGCCCCGGCGCCGTGCTGCGGGTCGAACTCAAGTACACCGACGATCGTCGCTCGGCCATCTCCGGCCTGGAACGCGTCTCCCGCCCCGGTCAGCGCACGTACGTGCACGCCGGCGCCATCCCGAAGGTCCAGGGTGGCATGGGCACCGCGATCGTGACGACGTCCAAGGGCGTGATGACCGGCCACGATGCTCGCCAAGCGGGCGTCGGCGGCGAAGTCCTCGCGCGGGTCTGGTGATCTGCAGATGAGTCGTATCGGCCGAAAGCCCATTCCCCTCCCCGCCGGCGTCACCGTCGCCATCGAGCCCGAGCTCGTCACCGTGAACGGCCCGAAGGGCGAGCTCTCCGAGCGCGTCAACCGGGACATCACGGTCGCCCACGAGGGCGACGAGCTGCTCGTGTCGCGCCCGACCGACCGCGGCGAGCACCGCGCCCTGCACGGGCTCACCCGCTCGCTCGTGGCCAACATGGTCGAGGGCGTCACCAACGGGTACCAGAAGTCCCTGGAGATCCAGGGCGTCGGCTACCGCGCCGTGCTCAAGGGCAAGAACCTGGAGCTCGCGCTCGGGTACTCCCACCCGGTGCCGATCCCGGCTCCCGACGGCATCGAGTTCGAGGTGCCCCAGCCCACGCGCGTCGTGGTCAAGGGGATCTCCAAGCAGCTCGTCGGCGAGACCGCCGCATACATTCGCAAGCAGCGTCCGCCGGAGCCCTACAAGGGCAAGGGCATTCGCTACGAGGGCGAGTACGTCGCCCGGAAGGTCGGAAAGCGCGCATGACCGTTCAGACCAAGCCCCAGAAGCGGCTCCGTCGCCGGCGCCGCGTTCGTGCGAAGATCCAGGGGACGGCCAACCGTCCTCGGATCTCCGTGTTCCGTTCCAACCGTGGGATCTCGGCGCAGCTCGTCGACGATCTCGCCGGCCACACGCTGGCGGCGGTCACCTGGACCGAGGCGGACCTGCGTGGCCTCGGCCCGAAGGAACAGGCCGGGAAGGCGGGCCAGCTGCTCGCCGACCGTGCCAAGGCCGTCGGTGTCGAGACCGCGGTGTTCGATCGCGGTGGGTACCAGTACCACGGCCGCGTCAAGGCTTTTGCCGAGGGTGTCCGCGAGGGCGGACTCACCGTCTAACCCGAATTTCAACAGGAAGCACAAGCGTATTCACATGTCCGTCGATCGTTCCGTGAGCCCCGCCGGCCTGGACCTCCAGGAGCGCGTGGTCGAAATCAACCGCGTGGCCAAGGTCGTCAAGGGCGGCCGCCGCTTCAGCTTCACCGCACTCGTCGTCGTTGGTGACGAGAACGGCACCGTCGGCGTCGGCTACGGCAAGGCGAACGAGGTGCCGCTGGCCATCCAGAAGGGTGTCGAGCGGGCGAAGAAGAACCTCTTCCGCGTTCCCCGCCACGGCTCCACCATCACCCATCAGAACATGGGCATCTTCGGTGCCGGCCGCGTGCTGCTCAAGCCCGCGTCCCCCGGCACCGGCGTCATCGCCGGTGGCGGTGTCCGCGCGGTGCTCGAGCTGGCCGGCATCCACGACATCCTCTCCAAGAGCCTCGGGACCCAGAACCCGATCAACCTCGTGAAGGCGACCGTCGCCGGCCTGCAGGGCCTGCGCACGCCCGAGGAGGTCGCCGAGTTGCGCGGCCTGTCGATCAACAAGGTGCTGGGCCTGGCGCCCAAGGCCGAGGTCGCGGCCGAGACGATCGCCGCCGACGGCGTGCCCGCCGCGTTCGAGGAGCAGGCCGCGACGGTGACCGCCGGCGCGACCCCCGAGCAGGCCACGGCCGACGCCGAGGACGCCGCCGATGCGGCGGCCGACGCGCCGACCCCCGCCGAGACCGCCAGCCTCGAGTCGCCCAAGGACGATGGCGGCGTCGAGCCCACCGAGTCCAAGGCCGAGGAGACCCCGGAGGCGTCCGCATGAGCACCGTGAAGGCCACCCAGTTCAAGTCCAAGAACGGTTCGGACAAGAGCCAGCTCGACGCGTTGCGCACCCTCGGGCTGCGCCGCATCGGGCAGACCGTCGAGATCAAGGACACGCCCCAGGCGCGCGGCAACCTGCACAAGGTCCGCCACCTGGTCCGCGTGGAGGAGTCCTAGGAACATGCCCGACGAGACGACCGACGAGCCCATCGGGCTCCACAACCTCAAGCCCGCTCCCGGCTCCCGCCGGCCCCGCAAGCGCGTGGGCCGCGGCGAGGGCTCCGGCACCGGCAAGACGTCCGGCCGCGGCCAGAAGGGCTACGGCTCGCGTTCCGGCAGCAAGGATCGCGCGCGCTTCTAGGGCGGCCAGATGCCGATCCACATGCGCATGCGCAAGCTCAAGGGCCCGAACAAGAAGCAGTCGATGCCCTTCGAGCCCTTCCGCACGCACACGCAGGCGGTCAACCTCAAGGACCTCAGCGAGCGCTTCGACGCGGGCGACGAGGTCACCGTCGAGGCGATGGTCGCCAAGGGCCTGGGCACGCGGCGCGGCATCGACATCAAGGTGCTGGCCAAGGGCGAGATCGACAAGGCCCTGACGGTGCACGCCCACGGCTTCAGCAAGTCGGCGCAGGCGGCCATCGAGGCCGCTGGTGGCACCTGCCACACCGTCGAGTCGTAGACTCGCGCTCCGCACATGCTCGCCACGATCCTCAGCGCCTTCACCGTCAAGGAGATCCGCAAGAAGCTGCTCTTCACGGCTGCGCTTCTCGCGCTCTACCGGCTCGGGTCCCACATCCCGGTCCCGGGGATCAACGCCGAGGCGGTGGACTCCGTCCAGTCGCAGTTCGGCGGCGGCGGCATCCTCAACCTGCTGAACACGTTCTCCGGCGGCGCGCTGTCGCAGCTGGCGCTGTTCGCGCTGGGCATCATGCCCTACATCACCGCGTCGATCATCCTGCAGCTCCTGACGGTCGTGGTGCCGTCGCTGGAGAAGCTGTCCAAGGAGGGTGAGGTCGGCCAGCAGCGCATCACGCAGTACACGCGCTACCTGACCGTCGGCCTGGCCTTCGCACAGTCCATCGGCTACGTCTTCCTGTTCAAGTCCGCGACCACCGGCACCGTGCCGCTGATCAAGAACTTCAACGCGGCCAGCGTCTTCCTCATCGTGCTGTGCCTCACCGCCGGCTGCGTCCTGCTCATGTGGATGGGCGAGCTCATCACCCAGCGGGGCATCGGCAACGGCATCTCGCTGATGATCTTCGCGTCCATCGTCTCGCGCCTGCCGCAGGGCGTGCAGGCCTGGTGGACCAACCCGGACCAGGTCTTCAAGGTGATGATCCCGTTCCTGGCGCTCGCCGTCATCGCGGCCGTGGTGTTCATGCAGGAGGGCCAGCGCCGGATCCCGATCCAGTACGCCAAGCGCGTCATCGGGAGACGTATGACCCAGGGCGGCCAGACCTACCTGCCGCTGCGCGTGAACATGGCCGGCGTCATCCCCGTCATCTTCGCCGCGTCGATCATGGCCTTCCCGCCCACCGTCGGGCAGCTGATCAACACGCCGTGGGCCAAGGACATGGCCACCTTCTTCTCGCCGCAGGACTGGCCGTACATCCTGGGCGAATCGATCTTCATCATCCTGTTCACCTACTTCTACACCGCGGTGACGTTCAACCCGGTGGACCAGGCGGACAACCTGAAGAAGTACGGCGGGTTCATCCCGGGCGTCAGACCCGGTCGACCCACCGCGGAGTTCCTGGATCGCATCCTCGCGCGCCTGACGTTCCCGGGCGCGTTGTACCTCGCCGCCGTCGCCGCACTGCCCACGATCCTCATCAATCAGACCGCCGCGAACTTCTTCTTCGGAGGCACTTCGCTGCTGATCGTGGTGGGTGTCGCCCTCGACACGATGAAGCAACTCGAGGCGCAGTTGATGATGCGGAACTACGAGGGCTTCCTGAAGTAAGTAGCCTCCGGCCCACGTGTCAGAGCTCAATCTCATTCTCCTCGGCCCCCCCGGTGCGGGGAAGGGCACCCAGGCCGAACGCCTGACCCAGGATTTCCCCCTGGCCTACATCGCGACGGGCGACATGCTCCGAGCCGCGGTTTCCGAGGGCACGCCCCTCGGACTCCAGGCCAAGGGGTTCATGGACGCCGGCGAACTGGTGCCCGACGACGTCATCATCGGGGTGATCCTCGAACGCGTCCAGAGCGACGACGCCCGTGACGGCTTCCTGCTCGACGGGTTCCCCCGCACGATCGGCCAGGCCGAGGCGCTGGGCATCGAGCTCGGCAAGCTGGGCCGCCGCCTGACGGCCGTCCTGCTCATCGACACGCCCGACGAGGAGATCATCCGCCGCCTCTCCGGCCGCCGCGTGAGCAAGTCGGGCCGCGTCTACCACGTCGAGTTCGACCCGCCCAAGCACGAGGGCCGCTGCGACATCGACGGCACGCCGCTGATCCAGCGCGACGACGACAAGCCCGAGACCGTCAAGAAGCGGCTCGAGGTGTACCACGAGCTGACCTCGCCGCTGGCCGCGTTCTACGAGGACCGCGGGCTCCTGCGCCGTTTCGACGGCACACGCGCCCCCACCGAGGTGCACGACCACATCCGTGCCACCATCGCCACGCTGCGGCTCGAAGACGAGCTGTAGGCCGCCCGTCCTGCCGTCGCTGCGATGATCGTCAAGAAGACCCCGGCCGAGATCGACAAGATGGCCGCGGCGGGGGAGATCCACTCCCGCGCCATGCGCCTGGTCGCGGAGTCGATCCGCGAGGGCCTCTCCACCGCCGAGCTGGACCAGGCCGTCGAGGCGTTCATCCGCTCCGAGGGCGCCGTCCCCACCTTCAAGGGGTTCCGCGGCTTCGCGGGCTCCATCTGCGCCTCGCCCAACGACATGGTCGTCCACGGCATCCCGGGGCCCTACCGCCTCAAGCGCGGCGACATCCTCTCCGTCGACATCGGGGTCACCCTCGACGGCTGGGTGGCCGACGGCGCCTGCACCTTCCCGGTCGGCCCGGTCACCCCGGTCGCCGCCAGCCTGCTGGAGGTCACCCAGGCCTCGCTCATGGACGCCGTCGAGCAGTGCCGCCCGGGCAACCGCGTCGGCGACATCGGCCACGCGGTCCAGGAGCGGGTGGAGGGCGCCGGCTTCTCCGTCGTGCGCTCCCTGGTGGGCCACGGGGTCGGCCGCGACATGCACGAGGACCCCCAGGTCCCCAACTACGGCGACCCGGGCCGCGGGCCCAAGCTGCAGGAGGGCATGGTGCTGGCCGTCGAGCCGATGACCACCGCCGGGCGCCATCAGGTGCGCATGGGGGACGACGGCTGGGCCATCTACAGCCAGGACGGATCGCTGGCCGCGCACTTCGAGTTCACCATCGCCGTGACGGCCGACGGCCCCCGGATCCTCACCCCCTGGCACCTGCCGGTGGGAGAAGCGGTCTGACGTACCAGCCTCGCCGGACGCGCTTTGCTATCTTGCACGGTCGCGCCCGGAACACGTGCAGGATGCGTGCGGGCTTCTCCGCGACGTGGTAGCGGCGACCTCGCGGTCGCCAGAGCCATGGCGCTGGATCACGAGCGAAGAACTGAAAGAGGATCATGAAGGTACGACCGTCGGTGAAGCCGATGTGCGAGAAGTGCAAGATCATTCGCCGCCATGGCGCGGTCCTCGTGATCTGTTCGAACCCGCGTCACAAGCAACGGCAGGGCTAGATGGCACGCATCGCCGGAACCAATATCCCGCTGAACAAGCGGATCGAGATCGGTCTCACGTACGTGTACGGGATCGGGCGTTCGACGTCCAACGAGATCCTGGCCACGACGAAGATCAACCCGGACACCTACGTCCGGGACCTGACCGAGGACGAGATCAGCAAGATCCGCGACCAGGTCGAGGATCTGACCGTCGAGGGCGACCTGCGGCGTGAGCGCTCGCAGAACATCAAGCGCCTGATGGAGATCGGCTCGTACCGCGGTCTCCGCCATCGCCGCGGCCTGCCGGTCCGCGGTCAGAAGACCAAGACGAATGCTCGCACGCGCAAGGGCCCGAAGCGCATGCAGGTTGCCGGTAAGAAGAAGGCCACGAAGAAGTGAGCGCCGCGAACTAGATGCCTGCTCCAAAGCGCCCCGCGCGTGGCCGCCGTAAGCCGAAGAAGAACATTCCCATCGGCCAGGCCCACATCAAAACCAGCTTCAACAACACGATCGTCTCCCTCACGGACCGTGAGGGCAACGTCATCGCCTGGGAGTCCGCCGGCGGTGCCGGTTTCAAGGGCTCCCGCAAGTCCACCCCCTTCGCCGCTCAGGTCACCGCTGACGCCGCTGCCCGCAAGGGCATCGAGCAGGGCCTGCAGAAGGTCGAGGTCTTCGTCAAGGGCCCCGGCTCCGGACGTGAGACCGCGATCCGCTCGCTCCAGGCCGCCGGCCTGGAAGTGACCGGCGTCAAGGACGTCACCCCGCAGGCCCACAACGGTTGCCGCCCTCGCAAGCGGCGCCGCGTCTGAGGTTTTCTGAATGGCCCGTGATACCAGCCCCCAGTGCAAGCAGTGCCGCCGCGAAGGGCAGAAGCTCTTCCTCAAGGGTGAGCGCTGCCTGACCGACAAGTGTGGCGTCGAGCGTCGCAACTACCCGCCCGGCGACCACGGTCGTGGCCGCCAGAAGCAGAGCGAGTACCGCCTGCAGCTGCGGGAGAAGCAGAAGGCGCGTCGCTACTACGGCGTCCTGGAAAAGCAGTTCAGCATCTACTACGACAAGGCCTCCCGCCAGGAGGGCATCACGGGTGAGAACCTGCTGACGCTCCTGGAGCTGCGCCTCGACAACGTGCTCGTGCGCCTCGGCTTCGCCGGCTCGCGCCGTCAGGCTCGTCAGCTCGTGCGTCACGGCCACTGGTCGGTCAACGGCAAGCGCGTCGACATCCCCAGCTACCAGGTGCGCGACGGCGACGTCATCGCCGTGAAGTCGGGGACCGCCGCCGAGACGATCATCCGGGACGCCACCGAGCTCACCGCTCAGGTGCCCGCGTGGCTGCAGGCCGATCACGATTCGCTGACGGCGAAGGTGCTGCGCAAGCCGGAGCGGCGGGAGATCACCGCCCCCGTGCAGGAGCAGCTCATCGTCGAGCTGTACTCGAAGTAACCCGCCCGCGATAGCGCCGCCGCCGACCCACCCCCGGCGCGGCGCCAACGCCCCTGGCGCTCCGCCGCGCCGCCCGAACACCGACGACAGTCAGGACCCCGATGCTCGACTTCCAGATCCCCCGCATCACCAGTGAGACCGTGGATGACAACCGCGGATCCTTCGTCATCGAGCCTCTCGACCGTGGCTTCGGCTACACGTTCGGCAACTCGCTGCGCCGTGTGCTCCTCTCCTCGCTCGCCGGCGCCGCCGTCACGAGCGTCCGGATCGAGGGCGTCGCACACGAGTTCTCCACGATCAAGGGCGTCACCGAGGACGTCACCGACATCGTCCTGAACCTCAAGACGCTGGTGTGCCGCATGCACTCCGACGCGACCGAGGTCGAGGCCCCGCTCGTCGTCACCGGTCCCGGCGAGGTCACGGCCAAGGACATCGACCTGCCCGCGGGCGTCGAGATCCTCAACCCGGACGCGCACATCGCCACGCTCGAGAAGAAGACCAAGCTCGAGCTGTACCTGACGATCGGCCGCGGCCGCGGGTACCGCCCCGCCGAGGAGAACAAGTCGGCCGACCAGCCGATCGGCGTCATCCCGATCGACTCCATCTTCTCGCCGGTCCGCCGTGTCGCCTACGACGTCGACCAGGCCCGCGTCGGCCAGCGCACCGACTTCGACAGCCTCAAGCTCGACATCGAGACGGACGGGTCGATCGACCCGACCGCGTCGCTGCGCGAGGCCGCCGAGATCCTCATCAGCCAGCTGGCCATCTTCACCGACGCCGACCGCATCGAGGAGCTGCGCGCCGGAGCCGGCGCCGCCATCGAGACGGCCGGCCCGGGCGGCGCGGCCGGTGGCGGAGCGGCCATCAGCTCCTCGCCCGCCGGCGGCGAGTACGACATCCTCATCGAGGAGCTCGAGCTCGGCGTGCGGTCCTACAACTGCCTCAAGCGCGCCGGCATCCAGACCGTCGGTGACCTGATCTCGAAGTCCGAGGGCGAGCTCAACGCGATCCCCAACTTCGGCAAGAAGTCCATCGACGAGGTCATCGAGACCCTGGCCACGCGCGGGTTGCACCTGCGCGATGATTGACCTCTGAGCTTCAACGGAGAACACAGCAATGCGCCATCAGAAGAACCGCCACAAGCTCAGCCGCACCAGCGCCCATCGCAAGGCGCTGCTCGCGAACCTCTGCAAGGAGATCATCGAGCACGAGCGGATCAAGACCACCGAGGCCAAGGCCAAGGCCGTCAAGCCCGAGATCGAGCAGCTCATCACGCTCGCGCGCAAGGGTGACCTGCACGCCCGTCGTCAGGCGCTCTCGACCCTCGGACAGGACAAGTTCGCCGTGCACAAGCTGTTCGAGGAGGTCGCGCCGCGCTACGTGGACCGGCCGGGCGGCTACACCCGCATCCTGAAGCTCGGACCGCGGCGCAGCGACTCGACCGAGATGGTCTTCATCGAGCTCGTCTGAGCGACCCCGGGCCACGGTCGCCGTGCCGACCACCCGCCTGGACCTGGAGTACGACGGCAGCGCGTTCGCCGGCTGGGCCCGCCAGCCCGGCGCCCGCACGATCGAAGAGATCGTGCAGGGCGCGCTGAACCGCCTCATGCCGTCGCGGGAGCCGGTCGACCTGATCGTCGCCGGCCGTACCGACAGCGGCGTGCACGCCACCGGGCAGGTCTGTTCCTACGAGGGCCCTGCCGTCCCCCTGAAGGGCCTCAACGCCGTCCTGCCGGCCGATGTGGCCGTCCGGGCCGTCACGGTCGCAGCAGACGGTTTCGACGCCCGTCACGACGCCCTGAGCCGCTCCTACCGCTACCGCGTCCTGACCCGCCGGGCGCGCTCGCCCCACGAGGCGGGGCGATCCCTGCATCACCCGGCGCCGCTGGACCGCGCCGCGCTCGACGCGTGCGCGGCAGCGATCGCGGGGACCCACGACTTCACCGCGTTCACGCCCACCGACACGGGCCACAAGCGGTTCCGCCGCACGATGCTGTCGGCCGCGTGGGTCGACGAGGGCCCGGGGATGCTCGCGTTCGAGATCGAGGGCCGCAGCTTCCTGCGCCACATGAACCGCGTGCTCGTCGGCACGATGCTCGAGGTCGCCCGCGGGCGCAGCACGCCGGAGGCGTTCGCCGCGCTGCTGGAGGGGGCGCCGCGATCGGGCGCCGGCGCCACCGCGGCGCCGCACGGCCTGTGGCTCACCGGCGTGCGCTACCCCGGGGAGTGACGCCGCGCCGCGTCCCGGGGTGGGGGCCGACCGGCGGACTATCCTCAGACGGGTGCGGGTCCTCCTCACCAACGACGACGGTCTCGACGCCGCGGGCCTGCAGGCGCTGCGCCGCGAGCTGCTGGCCGTCCCGGACATCGAGCTCGTCACCATCGCCCCCGACGGCAACCGGTCGGCGACGGCGCGGTCGATCACCACGCGCCGGCCGCTGTGGGTGGAGGAGGTCGACTTCGAGGACGGCACGGTCGGCTACGCCACCGACGGCACCCCCGTGGACTGCGTGCGCCTGGCCCAGCTCGGGCTCGTCCCGGGGTTCTCGGCCGAGATGGTCGTCAGCGGCATCAACCACGGCCTCAACCTCGGCGACGACATCACCTACTCGGGCACCGTCGCCGCCGCGCTGGAGGGCGTCATCCTCGGGCTGCCGGCGCTGGCCGTGTCCCAGCAGTCCCGCACCGGGGGCATGGGCTTCGCGCCCGGGGAGGACTTCGACTTCGCCGTCGCCGCCCGTTTCGCGGCGCGGATCGTCGAGGAGGTCGAGGACGTCCCGTTGCCCACCGGCACCCTCATCAACGTCAACGTGCCCGCCGAGGTCGGCGGCATCGAGGTCGTGGGGCTGGGCAAGCGGATCTACCGTGACGAGCTCCAGCTCGACGAGGACGACGGCGGCTCCCGCCGGCGCTACTGGGTGTACGGCACCGAGCCCGGGTACCACGACGTCCCGGGCACCGACCTCAACGCCCTGGCGGCCGGGAAGATCTCCGTCACGCCCCTGCACTACGACCTGACGGCCGAGGCCGGCCTGGCGGCGCTGCGCGCCCACGACCTGGACCGCCTGCTGGAACCGGCCACCCGCGACATCCTGTCTTGAGCAACGCCGAGGACAAGATCCCCGAGGAGGTCGCCGCGCGCGCGGCGGAGCTGGCGCAGGAGCTGCGCGAGCACGGCCGGCGCTACTACGAGCTCGACGACCCGACGATCGGCGACGACGCCTACGATGCGCTCCTGGACGAGCTGCGGGCCCTCGAGGCCGAGCACCCGTCGCTGGTGACGCCGGACTCGCCCACCCAGCGGGTCGGCGGCGAGGTGCACGACGACGAGCCCGGCACGCCCGGGGTCGACAAGCTCGTGAAGGTCCGCCACCTCGAGCGCATGCTGTCGCTGGCCAACGCGCGCAGCGCCGAGGAGCTGCGGGCCTGGATCGACCGCATGCACGCCCACCTGGCGCGCGAGGGCATCGACGACCCCACCTTCCGCTACGTCGCCGAGCCGAAGATCGACGGCCTGGCCATGTCGCTCATCTATGAGGACGGCGTGCTCGTGCGGGGCGTCACCCGCGGCAACGGGGAGATCGGCGAGGACGTGACCCGCAACCTGCGGGCCATCGACGTCATCCCCGAGCGCATCGAGGGCGAGCGCGTGCCGCCGCTGGTGGAGGTGCGCGGCGAGGTGTACCTGCCCATCGCCGCGTTCGCGGCGCTCAACTAGCGCCGCGCGGAGCTGGGGGAGTCGACCTTCATGAACCCGCGCAACGCCGCCGCCGGCACCATCCGCCAGCTCGACAAGCCGCTGCCCACCGACCGCGAGCCGACCGAGCGCCAGCGGCTGGACCACGAGCTGCGCCAGCTGCGCCTGGGCTCGCTGTCGTTCTGGGCCTACGCGGTCGGGGTGACCGACGGGCTGCGGCTGGACGCCCACTCCGCCGCGCTGGACTGGCTGCGCGAGCACGGCTTCCCGGTCAACGGCGACATCCGCATCCTCGACGACGAGGATGCGGTCGTGGCCCAGTGTCTGGACTGGGAGCGCCGCCGCGGCTCGCTGGACTTCGAGATCGACGGCGTGGTGGTGAAGGTCGACGACGCCGAGCTGCAGCGCCGCCTGGGCGTGGTGGGGCGCGACCCCCGCTGGGCGATCGCCTGGAAGTTCCCCCCGACCACCGCCAAGACCACCCTGCGCAAGGTCGTGTGGGCGGTCGGCAAGTACGGCGACCTGCATCCCTACGCGGTGCTCGACCCGGTCCACGTCGGCGGCGTGACGGTCTCCCAGGCCACGCTGCACAACGAGGAGGACCTGGCCCGCAAGGACGTGCGCGAGGGCGACGAGGTGATCGTGCTGCGGGCCGGCGACGTGATCCCGCAGGTGATCTCCCCGGCCCCGCACGCGGTGGAGAACCCCGACCGCGGCCCGGCCCCGGTGCCCCCGGCGCGCTGCCCCGTGTGCGACACGCCGACCGTCAAGGGCGAGGGCGTCTTCACCACGTGCCCCAACCGCGACTGCCGCGGGCGCCAGTGGCAGCTCCTGAAGCACTTCGTCTCCCGCGGCGGCATGGACATCGACGGCGTGGGGGAGAAGCAGGTCTCCCACCTCCTGGAGGTCGGCCTCGTCAGCGACGCGGCCGGGCTCTACGACCTCACGCAGGAGCAGCTGGAGGCCCAGGAGCGCGTCGGCGAGACGTCGGCGCGCAACATGATCGCCGCCATCGAGGCCTCCAAGGCGCGGCCCTTCGGCCGGGTGCTGTTTGCGGTGGGGATCGAGGGTGTCGGCGACGTGACCGGCCGCGCCCTGGCCCAGCAGTTCCGCACGATCGACGCCCTGCGCGCGGCCACCCCCGAGGAGATCGCCCGGACCCCGGGCATCGGCCCCATCGTCGGCGGCCTCATCCACGACCAGCTCGCCGACGACCGCCTGTGGGGGCTGATCGAGGCGCTGCGGGCCCACGGCATCCGGTTCGAGGAGGACGGCCCGCCGCCCGGCGAGGGCGTGCTGAGCGGCCGCACCTTCGTGCTCACCGGCACGCTTCCGGAGCTGACCCGCGAGCAGGCCACCGAGCGCATCCAGGCCGCGGGTGGCCGGGTCACCTCGTCGGTCTCCAGGAAGACCGACTACGTGGTGGCCGGCGACAGCGCGGGGTCCAAGCTCGCCAAGGCCGAGCGCCTGGAGGTCCCCGTGCTGGACGAGGCCGGGCTGCTGGACCTCATCGAGCAGGGCCCGCCGCCCGAGCCCGAGCCCGACGCCGAATCGGCCTAGGGCTCGTAGCTGGCGATCATCGGGACCATCTGGTTCTCGATGCTCTTGACCCGTAGCGGGTCGATCCCGTTGGAGAGGAACGAGAAGGCCAGCAGGTGCCCGCCGGGGACCTTGCAGTAGCCCGACAGGGCCGACACGTCGTGCAGGGTGCCGGTCTTGGCTCGGCAGCGGGTGACCGCCACGGTGCCCTTCATCCGCTCGGCCAGCGTGCCGGACACGCCGGGCTGGGGCAGCGAGGCGCGCCAGATCAGCCCGTTGGCGTTGCGGGCCATCTCGGCCAGCAGGGTGACGATCTGGGCGGGGGAGGTGTTGTCGCGGGCCGACAGCCCGGACCCGTCGAGGATCCGCGGGTGGATCCCGAATCGCGCGAGCGTGGTCCGGATCACCTGCGTGCCCGCCGTGGTCGTCCCCGCGCCGCCGAACGAGGCGCCCAGCGCCTTGGCCAGCGTCTCGGCGTAGAAGTTGTCCGACGGGACGTTGGTGGTGGTGATGAGCGTGCGCATGGGCGGGGAGGCCACCGCGGCGATCCGCCGGGTCACCCCGCGCGCATACCCGTTGTGCGCACCGCCGACCACCTTGACGCCCTTGGTCTTCAGGATGAAGCGCAGTCGCGAGGCGGCCACCTGCGCGGGCCCGAAGCCGCCCGTGCGCCCGTGGCCCCAGGTCAGGCCACCGAGCCAGCCGCCCAGCTCGGGGTCGGGATCCCAGCCGGAGGCGTAGCTGCCGCGGCGGGTGTCGAAGCGGCGTCCGTCGCCCAGGATGTCGCCGGTGATGCGGGTGACCCCTGCCTTGCGCAGGTCGGCGGCCAGGTTGCGCAGCGCGTCGTCATTGAGGCTCGGGTCCCCGGCGCCGACGAGCACCACGTCGCCGTCCAGCACCCCCTTGTCGTCCGGCCCCGCGCCCGGCGCCGCCCGCAGCGTGGTGGTGAACCGCGTGTCGGGGCCCCAGCGCAGGATGGCGGCCGCCGTCGTGTAGAGCTTCTCGTTGGAGGCGGGGGACAGGCCGAGCGTGCGGCGGCGCTGGAACAGCGTCTTGCCGGTCGTGAGATCGCGCACGAGGGCACCCGAGCGGGATCCGAAGGTGGCGGTGCGCTTGGCCAGTGCGGCGGACAGCGTCTTGGCGTCCATGGCGGACGCGGGGACGGCGCCCACCAGCAACAGGCCGAAAACCAGCGCAATGGGCGCGGCGAATCGGCGAAGCATCGAACCCCCAGAGTAGCGGGGCTTTTCCCCGTTGGCGGCAGCACGGCCGCCGCGCGGGGGTGGACACGGTGTCAGGGAGTGAGCCATCAGGCCGCCCTGCGACGTATGCTTCGTCCATGGGACAGGTGGTGACGTTGGACCCAGGATCCGGTGCGGGCCGGGACGCGGCGCAGAAGAAGCGCGGTCCCCGACGCCGGCGCAAGCAGTCCAAGACCGCGTTGGTCCTCGGCGGCGGCGGCCTCACGGGCGGCGTCTACGAGATCGGCGCCCTGCGGGCGCTCGACCTCCTGTCGGTCAACCGCACGGTCAACCAGTTCGACGTCTACGTCGGCACGAGCGCCGGCTCCTTCGTGGCCGCCCTGGCGGCCAACGGCATCACGCCCGAGGAGATGATGCGGGTCGTCAACCAGCAGGTCCCCTCGCCGTTCCCCGACCTGGAGCTCGGCACCCTGCTGCGGCCCAACATCGGCGAGTTCGCCAAGAAGGGCGTCACGCTGCCGATCAAGGCCGCGCTCCTGCTGCGCGAGTTCGCCGGGCAGCTCGGCTCGATCTCCGCCATGGACGTCGTGCTCGGCCTGTCGGAGGCCCTGCCCAAGGGCTTCTACTCCGGCAGCGGGATGGAGAAGTACGTGCGCACGGTCCTCTCGGACCCCGACCGCACCGACGACTTCCGGATGCTCGAGCGCGAGCTCTACCTCGCCGCCACCGACCTGGACACCTGTGAGCGCGTCGTCTTCGGCGCCGAGGGCTGGGACGACGTGGCCATCTCCACCGCCGTGCGCGCCTCCAGCGCCCTGCCGATGGTCTACGACCCGGTGAAGATCCACGGCCGCGAGTTCATCGACGGCGGGATCGTGTCCACCACCAACCTGGACATCGCCGTCGAGGCGGGCGCCAAGTTCGTCGTCGTGGTCAACCCGCTGGTGCCGTACGTCAACGACTTCTCCCAGGTGATCGAGACCCCGTGGGGGTCGCGCACCCGGCGCGTGAGCGACATGGGCATGGCCCAGATCGGCTACCAGTCGTTCAAGCTCATCGCCTACCAGCGGCTCCACGAGATGGCCAAGCAGTGGGAGGACCGCTACCCCGGCGTCGACATCCTGCTCATCGAGCCCGAGCCCGACGACGAGCTGATGTTCCAGACGTCGGTCATGAACTTCACCAAGCGCCTGGACATCGCCCGCCACGGCTTCCAGTCGGTGACCATGAAGCTCGCCACCGACTACGACCGGTTCAAGGAGGTCGCCGACCGCCACGGCATCGAGATCTCCGAGACCCGCGTGCGCAAGGTGGTCAAGCACTTCGCCTCCACGCCGGAGAAGACCACCGCGTGGCGGCGCATCCTGGAGCAGACGACCGGCACCCTGCTGCGGCAGTCCGCCGAGCCGGTCGATCCCGAC
>CAZXNX010000001.1:17784-33785 GCA_964642225.1 uncultured Solirubrobacteraceae bacterium
GGAGCAGACGACCGGCACCCTGCTGCGGCAGTCCGCCGAGCCGGTCGATCCCGACGTGCCCGCCGACCTCGCCGAGCACTAGCGCCGCAGGGCGTAGACGGGGATCAGCTTCGCCCACGTGGCCGGGTCCACCGCGCCCGTCTGGGGCAGCCCGCGGGCGCCCTGGAAGGCGGTGACGGCCGCGCGGAGGGCCGCGTCGAACGTGGGGCTGGTCACGTTGACCGGGGCGCCGAACCGTGCCAGGCGGATGCGCGCCCACCGCACGAGGTCGGTGCGGGCCCCGACGCGCAGCGTGGGCGGGACGACGGCGCGGGCGGTGGTGGCCGGCGCGGGCTTCCCCAGCGTCGTCCACGCGCTGGACTGGGCCTGCTCCCACACCCACCAGCTCTGGCCGGTGGAGCCGTAGCGGCGGGTCAGCGTGCGGAAGCGCTGGATGTCCGTGCCGGACGGGCGCTGGTAGAGCTGGCCGATGGGGCGGATGGGGCGGCCGAACACGCTGTTGGACGGGTAGGTGTTGGCGAAGGCGGTGTCGACGGAGACGCCGATGTCCTTCCAGTAGATCTGCGGCATGTTCACCTGCGCGCCGCCCGGCCCGAGGAAGACCGAGTACGGGAAGGTGGGGTGGTAGCCGATCCACGGGAAACTCGTCAGCGCGATCGGGAAGCGCGTGCCGAGCCCGGCGCGCAGGGTGCGCATGTAGGTGGTGGCGGTGGCGTAGCGGCCCTCGAGCTCGGATTCCGCGTCGATGACCGCGCAGTCGGCGCCGAGCCTGACCTGGGCGGCGAGGACCTTGGCCTGCGTGGTGGGGGCGGTGCTCTGCACGCGCTGGTACCCGCACACCTTGAGCCCCTGGGCGTGCAGGGCGGCGATGAAGGGGGCGGTGAAGCCGCTCCAGCGGGTGGCGCCGTGGGCGGCCTTCACGACCACGAAGGACAGCCCGGCCTTGCGGGCACGGGCGCCGATGGCCACCGGGTCGCCGCGCTCGGTGTTGGGGATGTTCCAGATCCACATGCCGTTGCCGGCCAGCGGGTCGCTGGTGGACGACGCGGCCGGGGTGGACGTCACGGGCGCCGGGGTGGAGCCGGTCGACGCGCCCCCGGTGGACGCCGCCCAGGCGGCGGGGGCGGCGACGAGGAGGAGCAGCAGGGCGCAGGCGCCGGCCAGGGCGCGGAGGTGGGCCATCGGGGGCATCGTGTCAGGGAACACGGCCCCGGCCCGCAGGTTGCGTGTCACCCACCCCGCCGGGGCGCCAGGCGGCCTGGGGGTTTCCCCCGGAATGGCGTGGTACACGAGAGGGGGTCTGTATTGAACGGAAATGCAGCACGGCGCCGCACATCGTGTGTATGCTCGCGTGTATGAACAGGTCGCGCTGGGTCTCCTTCATCGTCGGCGGGGCGCTCGCCCTCACCGCCACCGCCACGGCCGCCGCTCCGGCGCTGGCCGACGACGGCCCCGCCGTCCCGTCCCCGAATCTCGAGATCGTCACCGCCAAGTGGGTCACCGCGCCCACCGGGAAGGTGGAGCTGTGGACCACGGTGCGCAACGTCGGCCCGTCCGCGGCCGAGCAGCCGTGGCTGTTCCTCGGCGTCAGGTCCGCGCCGGCGGGCGGGTGGCAGCCGGCCTGCCTGGAGCTCAACACGAGTGCCGATCCGGGCCCGATGCAGGCGCAGCTCGCGCGCGACCGCGCGGTGGCCTGCCGGCTGGCCCCGCTGGCGCCCGGGGAGATCCGCCAGATCCGGGTGGCGGTGCCCGAGCCCGCACCGGAGCCGTACGTCTCGGCGAGGGGCACCAACGTGTGGGTCGCCGGCGAGGACGGCAAGCCGTTCAACGTCGTCCACGGCACCGCGGCGCTGCCGTGGCCGCCCGGCGTCGTGGCCACCGTCAAGCGCAATCAGCGCCCGGCCGGGGGCCTGCGCATCACGCTGCGCGGGCTGCGGGCGGGCAAGCTCACGCTCTCGGTCGAGCTGCGCAATCCGCAGACGGGCCAGCTGCTGACCTTCGACAAGGTCGTGCGGTTCGCCAAGCGTGGCACGAAGACCGTGACCATCCGGGCGAAGGGCAAGACGCTGCGCCAGCTCCGCAGGGCGATCCGCGGCGGCGCGAGCAAGGCAACGGTCGACGGCACGTTCTCCAGCGCGGGCGGCTGGGGCGGCTCGTTCTTCACCGTCACGGTCCCGATCTCCCAACGCTGAAAGGCGCAAGCCCATGTGGATGACCAGATCGCGCTGCACACGACTCGTCGTCGGGGGCGCGCTCGCGCTCGCCGCCGTGGCGGCCGCTCCGGCGGTCGCCGACGTGGCCGCCCCGCCGGCGCCCAACCTCGAGGTCGCCGCCCGTTGGAGCGCCGACACCTCCGGGAAGACGATCCTGGTGGTCGACGTGCACAACGCCGGCGCCACCGCGGTCGAGCGGCCGTGGCTGCAGTTGGATTCGCAGAGCATCCCCCCGGGGGACATCCAGCCCGGCTGCCTGGACGTCCAGACGGTCCCCCCGCCCAATGCCGTGTCCCTGGTCGGCACGGGCCTGACCCGCTGCCTGCTCGCGCCGCTGGCGGCCGAGGAGACGCGCCAGGTCGTCGTGCACGTCCCCAGCCCGGCGCTCCAGGGTGCCGTGGTGGCGTCGGGCTACAGCGTCATGGCGACCGGCGACGACGGTGTCAGGGGCGGCGTGAAGAGCTCCACGGTCCTGAAGCCCCCGCCGGCGATCACGGTCGCCGCGGCGGGCAACCAGAACCCCGCGCGCGGCTTCCGCGTCAGGCTCCGTGCGACCAAGGCCGGAAGGGCGCTGGTCAGGCTCGCCGTCCCCGAGTTCCGGAAGGGCAGCGGAGCGGTCAGCGTGCAGCGGACCGTGACCTTCCCCGCCAAGGGCACCCGCACGGTGACCCTTCGTGCGCACGGGAGCACGCTCCGCCGGCTGCGTCAGGCGCTGCGCGACGGTGCGTGGAAGGCGGTGCTCGTGGTCGAGTTCACCCCGAGTGACCGGTGGGCGCCGGCGTCGGTCGTCCGCAACCCCCGGATCTCCCGGCGCTGAGCGGCGGGCGGTCGGCTCAGGCCGTCGGGGGAGCGCCGGTCGCGTCCGCGGGCGGCGCGGTGGCGGGGCTCTCGCGGCCCATCGCCTGGTCCAGCGCGCGCAGGAAGCGGTCGCCGCTGGCGGGGTCCAGCAGGGCCACGCGGATGTGGTCCGGGTCGCCGAGCACGCCGCCGGGGGCGACCTGCACGCGGTGGCGCTCCAGGCGGGCGGTCAGCTCGGTGCCGTCCACGCCGGGCAGCGCGGCCCACAGGAAGTTGGCCTGCGAGCGCGTGACCTCCAGGTCGCGGGCCAGCAATTCGTCGGTGAGGGAGGCGCGCTCGGCGGCCAGCGCCTTCACGCGGCGCGCGACCATGGGGGTGGAGGAGCGCAGCGCCTCCAGCGCGCCGGCCACGGCCAGCTCGTTGACGCCCAGGTCGGGCTCCAGCTGCTCCAGCAGCTCCTCGGCGCCGGGGCCCCCCAGCGCGTAGCCGCACCGCAGGCCGGCCAGGCCCCACGCCTTGCTGAACGAGCGGAAGACGATCAGGCGCGGGTGTTCCTGCAGCAGCTCCAGCGCGGCGTCGACGGGCTCGGCGTCGACGAACTCCCGCAGCGCCTCGTCCAGCAGGACGATCACGCGCTCGGGGAGGGCGTCGAGCAGGGTGCGGATCTCCTCTACGCCGAGCAGCTCGCCCGTCGGGTCGTTCGGGTTGCACAGCGCCACGACGCGGGTGTGCTCGTTGACCGCGCCGAGGATCGGCTCCACGCCGAAGCCGGCGACCGGCACCACCCGGGCGCGCGAGCGGCGGGCCAGGACGGGGTAGAGGCCGTAGGAGGGCCAGGGGGTGATGAGCTCGTCGCCCGGCTCCAGCAGCGCCTGGGTGGCGGCGGCGAGCAGCGCGGCGGCGCCGTCCCCGACCACGACGCGCGAGACGGGCATGCCGTGGCGCAGGGCCAGCTCCGTGCGCAGCGGGGTGGCGTGGCGCTCGGGCATGCGCTGCAGGCCGCGGCGGGCCGCGAAGGTGATGGCGTTGACGATGCGCGAGTCGGGCAGGTGCGGCCAGGTCGTCCGCGAGAGGTCGAGCGGCTCCACGACGGCCAGCGCCTGGCGCTTGCGCTCGTCGGCGCCCTCCTTCAGGCGCGCGTTGACCTCCTCGACCGGCATCGCCTCGTACTGCTTGTAGTGGTCGAGCAGGCCCACGTCAGGCGATCAGTTCGGGGCGAACGACGGTCCGGGGCCCTCGATGATGAGGAACCAGAAGGTGAAGATGGAGGCGCCGACGATGCAGGTGATGGCGAAGATCCGCCCGATCACGCCGGTGCGCTGGTCGTGCCCGGCGGCGCGGCGCACCAGGATCCACGCCTCGTCGAGCCGGCGCATGACCATGAGGCCGACCATCAGCGTGGCGATCATGCCGATGAACGAGGTCGCCAGCCCGGCCACGAGGTTGTTGTCCGTGCGCCAGTAGACCTGGGAGCCGACCCACAGCCAGGCGGCGGGCACCGGGCCCCAGAAGGTGAGGCCCACCAGCGTCATGAGGGCCAGCAGCAACCCCGCCAGGAACCCGTCGAACCGCCGGCGCTTCTCGCTCGGCTCGGCCGGCGTGTCGCGGTAGGTGACCGGTGCCGTGCCGGGACGGCGGCCGACGAAGAGGCCGCCGTTGTCAGAAGGGTCGGTGCGCATGGAGCAGCAGAGATTAGGGTGCCCGCCGGGTGGGCGGGCCGTGTGCGTGGGGAGGGGGCGCGAACCGGGCGTGCCACCTATTGAACGATAGTCTAATATATGGCCGATGAGTGCCACCGAAACCCCCGCGCCCGCCACCGAAGAGGCCGCCGCGGAACCCGTCTTCTCCATGGCTCTGACCCAGGACCAGAAGGACATCCGCTCCTGGGTCCACGGCTTCGCCAAGGACGTCATGCGGCCCGCCGCCCACGAATGGGATGAGAAGGAGGCCACCCCGTGGCCGATCATCCAGGAGGCCGCCAAGATCGGCCTCTACGGCTTCGAGGGCCTGGCCCAGTTCTTCGCCGACCCGACCGGCCTGAGCCTTCCGATCGTCAACGAGGAGCTCTTCTGGGGCGACGCCGGCATCGGCATGGCGATCATGGGCACCGGCCTGGCCGTCGCCTCGATCTTCGGCCAGGGCACCGGCGAGCAGATCGGCGAGTGGATCCCGCGCTGCTACGGCACGCCCGACGACCTCAAGGTCGCCGCGTTCTGCTCCAGCGAGCCCGGCTCCGGCTCCGACGTCTCCGCGCTGCGCACCACGGCCAAGTTCGACGAGGCCGCCAATGAATGGGTGCTCAACGGCCAGAAGGCCTGGGCGACCAACGGCGGCATCTCCGACGTCCACGTCGTCATCGCCTCGGTCGACCGTGACCTGGGCTCCCGCGGCCACGCTGCGTTCATCGTCCCGATGAGCGAGGCCAAGGGCATCTCCCAGGGCTCCAAGGTCTCCAAGCACGGCCTGCGCGCCTCCCACACCGCCGACGTCTTCCTCGACGACTGCCGCATCCCCGCCGAGTACGTGCTGGGCGGCAAGGAGAAGCTCGACGCCCGCCTGGCCCGCGCCCGCGAGGGCAAGCGCAACAAGTCCAACGCCTCGATGGCGACCTTCGAGGCCTCGCGCCCGACGGTCGGCGCGCAGGCCCTGGGCATCGCCCGCGCCGCCTACGAGTACTCCCTGGACTACGCCAAGGAGCGCGAGCAGTTCGGCAAGAAGATCATCGAGAACCAGTCGATCGCCTTCACCCTCGCCCGGATGAAGATGGAGATCGACGCCGCCCGCCTGCTGGTGTGGCGCGCCTCGTGGATGGGCCGCAACCAGGTCCCGTTCGAGAACGCCGAGGGCTCGATGAGCAAGCTCAAGTCCGGCGAGGTCGCCGTGTGGGCCACCGAGCGCGCCATCCAGATCCTGGGCGGCAACGGCTACACCCGCGAGTACCCGGTCGAGCGCTGGCACCGCGACGCGAAGATCTACGACATCTTCGAGGGCACCGCCGAGATCCAGCAGCTCGTCATCTCCCGCGCCATCTCGGGGATGCAGATCCGCTAGCGGTTCCCCCGCCCCGCCCGGCCGCCGCGAAGTGCCGCGGCGCCGGGCCGGGGCGTGGCAGTATTGGCGCATGGACGTTCTTCGCCGGGTGCTGCCCGCGCTCGCCGTGGCGGCCGTGGGCGCCGCCTCCCTGCTCGGCGCCGGTGCCGCCGTCGCCGCGCCGACCTACTCGTACGACGTGCCGCTGGACCCGGCCAGCCCGTGGCCCAAGTTCCTGCGCACGAGCACCCAGGTCGCGCGCAGCCCGCTGAAGCCGACCGCCACCAGCGGGCGCCTGTGGACGACGCACACGGGCGTGGGCATCTTCAGCTCCCCGGTGATCGGCGGCGACGGCACGGTCTACGTCGGGTCCGGCGACCGGCGCTTCTACGCCATCTCGCGCACGGGCCACGTGCGCTGGAGCCACCGCACGGGGGAGATCATCGACTCCGCCGCCCTTCTGGACGACGAGCACCACGCCATCGTCGGGTCGGCCGACGGCTCGGTGTACGCCTTCGATCGCGCCACCGGGAAGGTGGCGTGGCGGTTCGACGCCGAGTCCCAGGCGGCCACCGGCGGCCTGATCAACTGGTTCGAGGGCAACATCGCCATCGGTCCCGACGGGACGCTCTACGCGCCCAACGACAACCACCGCACGTACGCCTTCGACCGCCACACCCGCGCGGTGAAGTGGGCGTGGGAGACCTCCGACCAGACGTGGTCGCTGCCCGCCGTGAACGCCGCCACCGGCCGGGTCTTCCTCGGCAACAACTTCTTCTTCGGCGGCACGCGCAACACGTTCGCCCTCGACGCCGCCGACGGGACGCCGGTGTGGCAGAAGAGCGCCGCCGGCCCCGTGGTGGCCAGCCCGCTGCTGACGGCCGACGGCATGGTGGTCGTCGGGGCGTGGGACGGCTACGTGCGCGCCTACGACCAGGCCACCGGTGAGGAGCGCTGGGCGTTCGGCACCCGTGACCACCTGTACGCCAGCCCGACGCAGGAGGCCGACGGGACGATCGTGCAGGCCTCCACCGACGGCAGCGTGTACGGCATCGACCCGCGCAGCGGCAAACAGGTCTGGCGCTTCGACACCACCGACCCGATCCGCTCCTCGCCGGCCATCGACGGCGCGGGCAACATCTACGTCGGCGGCGGCGACGGGCGGCTGATCGTGTTGGACGCCCGCGGCCGGCTGCGCTGGGCCATGCGCATCGCCGCACCGCCCCGGGGAACGCTGAACTCCTCGCCGGCGCTGGGCCCCGATGCCGTCGCGATCGGCGACTCCAACGGCGACATCCACAACATCCCCTACGAGTACTGCCTGCGTGGCCGGGGCCGCACCGACCGGCGCTGCGAGCGCGGGACGCGCGCGCCGGGCAACGGCGTCAGCCTCGTCTCGATCTCGCCCTTCGGGCTCTCCCGGCGGACCCCGTCGACGATCAGCGCCAACCAGCCCCTGGCCTTCCAGCTGCGCGTGCGCAAGGGCGGCCAGACCCAGACCGCGCTGATCGACACCAGCGGCGTGAAGCTCACCGTCAGCCCGCGGTCGGCGGCGCGCATCGCCGTCTCGGGCGACCGCCGCTACGTCACCGTCGTCCCCGCCCCCGCCGGCTACCGCTCCGGCCGGCTCAGGCTCACGATCAGCGGCCGCTACCTCACCGGGCTGCAGCGCGCGGGCCTCATCTTCACCGGCGGCCACCGGGCCGGTGCGTTCCGCCGCACCGTGGCCCTGAAGGTGCGCCCGCGCGCCGCTACGTCGGCGTGGCCGCTGCCCGTGCCCAAGCAGGTCGAGGACCCGGCCGGCGTCTACCGCCTGCACCGGTTCGCCCTGCCGCTGCCGACCGTGCTGCCGTCCTACAACCAGATCGGCTTCGAGCGCCTGGAGTTCCAGGTCGGCATGGTGGAAGGCCACGGGGACACGGCCATCGCCTGGATGGTGGGCTCCAAGCTCGTGGGTGACGGCAGCAGGATCGAGACGGATCCCGATGCCCGCTGGATGGTCCCCTTCGTGGTGCGCAAGGATCACGGCCTGCTCACGTTCACCAACGCCCAGGGCACCACGGTCGAGCTGAACGGCTTCCAGAACAACGTGGATCGCTGGCAGATCAGCGCACGCGTGGACCCCAAGGGCCGCGCCCTGGAGACCACCGGCACGGCGCTGACCGTCAACTGCGGCGGGATCGGCGTGTACGGCGCGGCGCTGCAACAGCTCGGCGCGTGCGCGAGCGGGCGCCCGATGACGATCTTCGGCGGGGCCGACCTGAGCCCCAACCCCGGCGCCTCGGTGCAGACCGACCCGGGCGGGATCGGCGCGCTGCAGGTGGCCCGCGAGGGGGACCGGCTCGTGGCGCGCCTCTCCGGCTCCAGGATCGACCCGTCGGCGAAGAACATCGGCCTGCTCGTCGTCGACGCCGCCACGGGCGTGCCGCTGCCGCTGGACTACAGCTACGGGACGCAGCGCACGGCCGACGCCGACGGCCACCTCACCAGCGTCTCGGTGCCCCTGACGGGGTCGCTGCCCGCCAGCGTGCGCGCCTACGTCATGCTGGGTGCGTTCCCGGCCACCATGGCCACCGTCCCCCTGGCACCCTGATCCCCTTGCACCCCTTGCGCGTCACCGTCCCGCTGCGCGTCCGCTACGGCGAGTGCGACGCGCAGGGGATCGTCTTCAACGCCCACTACGTGGCGTGGATGGACGTGGCCAACACCGAGCTGTGGCGGGCCGCCGTGGGGTCCTACACCGCGCTGTCGGCCGACCACGGCGTCGACGTCGTGGTGGCCGAGGTGTCGGTGCGCTACCGCGCCCCGGCCCGCTTCGACGAGGAGCTCGAGCTCGAGACGTGGTTCGACGCGATCGGCTCCACCTCGATGACCGCCCGCTGCGACGTGCGCCGCGGCGGCGAGCTGCTCGCCGAGGGCACGGTGCGGTACGTCATGGTCGAGACGGCGGGCTGGACCAAGGTGCCGGTCCCGTCCCCGCTGCGCGTGGCCCTCGGCCACGCGCCCTGAGCCCCGGGGCCCGCTCCTACGCGTACAGCTCGTCGAAGTTCGCCGCGTACTTGTCGTTGACCACGTTGCGCTTGACCTTCAGCGTCGGGGTCAGCTCACCCGTCTCCTGCGAGAGGTCGTGGTCGAGGATGAAGAACTTCTTGACCTGCTCGACCTGGGCGTACTTGGCGTTGCTCTTGTCCAGGTGCTCCTGGATCAGCGCGCGCACCTCGGCGTTCTCGGCCAGTGAGGCGATGTCGGTGGGCAGGCCCTTGGCCTGCGCCCACGGGACGATCTCCTCCTCGTCGAGCGTGATGAGCATGCACGGGTAGGCGCGGCGGTCGCCGTGCATCACGGCCTGCGACACCCAGCGGCACTGCTTCATGTCGTTCTCGAGGTTCGCCGGCGTGAGGTTCTTGCCGCCCGCGGTGATGATGATGTCCTTCTTGCGGCCGGTGATCGACAGGTAGCCGTCCTCGTCGATCCGCCCGACGTCTCCGGTGTGCAGCCAGCCGTCGACGACGGCCCCGAAGGACGCGTCGGCGTTGTGCCAGTAGCCGCTGAAGATGTTGTCGCCCTTGACGAGGATCTCGCCGTCGTCGGCGATCTTGATCTCCACGCCGGGGAGCGGGCGGCCCACCGTGCCGAACTTGTGCTGGTCGGGGCGGGAGCTGGTGGCGACGGTGGCCGTCTCCGTCATGCCGTACCCCTCCATGACGGGGATGCCGCAGGCCCAGAAGAACTCGAGGATCTCGCGGGCGATCGGCGCGGCGCCGGTGACGGCCTCGCGGAGGTGGCCGCCGAACGCCGCCCGCACGTTGCTGAAGAGCTTCTCGTCGGCCTCGTCGAAGCCGGCCTGCAGCTCCGCCGGGACCGGCTCGCCGGCCGCCTGCAGCGCGCGGACCTTCGCGCCCACGGCGACCGCCTGCTCGATGAGCTCGGCGGGCGCGTTGGCGGTGACCAGCGTGTAGATCTTCTCGAAGATCCGCGGCACCGACGGCAGATAGGTGGGGTGGACCTCGTTCAGCTCAGCGATGATCTGCTTGGTGTCGCCGCCGAAGTAGGCGATCGTCGTGCCGGCCTCGGTGGAGGCGAGCAGGATGATGAGCGCGAACGCGTGGGCGAGCGGCAGGTAGAGGTAGGTGACGTCGTCGCCGTTGCCCGCGAACAGGCCGCGGCGCAGCACCATGTCCAGCACCGAGTGGTAGTTGCGGTGCAGCAGCACGCAGCCCTTGGGGTTGCCGGTGGTCCCCGAGGTGTAGATGAAGGTGTAGGGGTCCTCCGGCGTGACGGCGGCGGCGCGCTCGCCGACGACCGACGGGTCCAGGCCACGGCCGCGCTCGCGCAGCTCGTCGAGGGTGATCGCGTCGCCGGTGTCGCCGCCGGGGATCATCACGATCACGTGCTTGAGGTCGGGGAGCCGGTCACGGACGGCCGTCACCTTGGCGACCTGCTCGGCGTCCTCGCAGACGATCGCCACGGCGCCGGAGTCGCTGATGACCCAGTGACACTCCTCGGGCGCGTTGGTCGGGTAGATCGGGACGACGACCGCGCCGGTGGAGGTGATGCCGAAGTCGGCGTAGGTCCATTCCGGCCGGGTGTTGGCCAGGAGGGCGACGCGGTCGCCCTTCTCGATGCCCAGGTCGATCAGCCCGCGGGAGATCTCCGACGCGATACCGCCCAGCTCGGTGAAGCTGACGTCCTGCCAGGCGCCGTCGACCTTGTGGCGGATCGCGGTGGCGTCGCCGTACTTGGCGGCGGCCAGTTCCATGAGGTCGGCGATGGTCTTCGACCCCGTGCGGGTGACCTCGGTGCCGGCTTCCATGTCGTTCTCCCTCATCGTTTCTGGACAGTGCGTCAAGCGGTGAGGGCGATGCTATCGCCGCCGCGACGACCGTGTGGGCCATCGCGGCGGGGAAGCAGGGTGGGGTGCAGGCGGTGGCCGCTGCCCGAGCCGGCCCGCCGGTGGCTCAGGCGGCGGCGGACTGGTCGGCGAGCGTGGCCGGAGAGAGCTCCTGGACCGTCGCGATGAACAGGGTCTTGTCGATGCGACCTTGGAAGATCGGCACCCCCAACTCGACGCATTTCTCGATCACTTGCTGCCGATCGAGACCGGACTCGTCTGCGAGTTCGGTGGGCGTCAGATGAATCGCCATCGGGTCGAGACCTCCTGGATGGGAATCAGCGAAGACCAGTTCTACCGCCTCCGACGGACGGCGACCTAAATGTTCGCGAAGGCTCAGACGGGGTTTGGCACGTCGACCCACACGTGGGTGACGCCGAACCGCTCGGCGAGGCGCTCGCCCAGCGCGCGGATGCCGAACGTCTCGGTCGCGTGGTGCCCGGCGGCGAAGACGTGGACGCCCAGTTCCTGGGCCAGCGCCGTGGTCCGCTCGGCCGGCTCGCCCGTGACGAAGGCGTCGCACCCCAGGCGCGCGGCCTCGCCGACGTCGTCGGCCGCCGCCCCGCTGACGATCCCCACGCGGCGCAGCTGCGCCGGGCCGCCCGGCAGGTGCAGGGGCGGGCGGTCCACCGCGCCGGCCAGCAGGGCGGTGAAGCCGCTGACGGAGACGCCGTCGCCGGGCAGGGTGGCGACCACGCCGATCGTGCGGCCGCCGTGCGCGAAGGCCGGCTCGACCCGCTCGGCGCCCAGCGCGCGGGCCAGGAGGGCGTTGTTGCCGATCTCCTCGTGACCGTCCAGCGGCAGGTGGTAGGCGGCCAGGGCGATGTCGTTGGTGAGCAGCAGCCGCAGGCGGCCGGCCGCCACCTCGTCCAGGCGCAGGTCGCCGCCGCGCCAGAACAGCCCGTGGTGCACGAGGACCAGGTCGGCGTCGTGGGACACGGCCGCCCGCAGCAGGGCGGCGTGCGCGGAGACGCCGGTCACCACGGTGGAGACGGACGAGACGCCCGGGACCTGCAGGCCGTTGGGCCCGTAGTCCTCGTAGGCGCCCGCGTCCAGCAGCCGGTCGCAGAAGTCGATGAGGTCGGTGGTGGGAACCGCGGTCATGGCCGGATAGCATCGCAGCGTGGCCGACAACGAATTCGTCAAGTCCCTCACCGACACCAGCCTCTACTCCATCGGCGCCTACTTCTGCGACGCCCATCCGGAGCTGGTGGACGACGTGATCGCCCAGAGCGAGGCGATCGAGCGCCACGGGCTGGACAAGTGGGCCCGCAAGGAGCACGTCGGGGTCGAGGAGGCCTACCAGACCCTCATGACCGGGCTGGCCGTCCGCTACTTCAACGCGGTCGCCGCGGCCCTCTAGCGGCATCTCTGAGATACTTCGCGACGTCATCGGGGCGTGGCGCAGCCTGGTAGCGCGCTCCGTTCGGGTCGGAGAGGTCCCGAGTTCGAATCTCGGCGCCCCGATTGCAGCAGGACGTCCGACCCACCACGAACCAGCCCCATGGGCTGGTTCGTGTCGTTTCGGGGGAGTCTGTCGGCCCGGCCTACTCCGGCCGGGGCACCAGCACCACCGGGACGGTCGCCTCCTCGAGGAGCTGGCCGGTGGTGGTGCCGAGGACCAGGCGCCTGACCGCTCCGTAGCCGCGCGAGCCGGCCACCAGGAAGGCGGCATCGGCGGCCGCGGCGGCCAGGAGGGGCGCCGCGGCGCCTTCGTGGGAGGCGCCGGTGACGGGCACGCGGCCGGCCACCGCCTTCGTCCCGGCGGCGATGACCTCCTCGCCGAGGTCGTGCAGCGAGGCCTCCCAGGCGGCCTGGTCGCCCGCCCCGAGCAGGACGGGGCCGCCGTACCGGTAGGGCGGCTCCACCACGAACACGATGCGCAGGGTGCCGCCGGTGCCCTGGGCCAGGGCCACGGCGGTCTCCAGGGCGGCGCGCGCGGCGTCCGAGTCGTCCCAGGCCAGCACGACGTCCTTGGCGCCCGGGGCGCGGTCGCGCAGCCCCTCGGGGGCGACCGCCACCGCGCACGGCGCGTCGTGGGCGATCCCCAGGGCCACGTCGCCCCGGAAGGCCCGCGCCCCCTTGTGCAGCCGCGACGGCCCCAGGACGAGCACGTCGGCGTGCTGCTCGGCGGCGACCTTGTGCAGCCCGCGCACGACGGACGTGGAGCCCTGGATCTTCGTCCGGGTGGAGACGTCGTCGGGGACGGTGGCGCGCAGCTCCCGCAGCTCGAGCTGCAGCGGCTCCTTGACGAGGCCTTCGTACAGGCCGTCGCCCTGGCCCAGGGGCGAGGCCCAGACGCCCGCGAGCACCAGATCCCCCTCCAGCAGGCGGGCGAGCTGCACCCCGAGGGTGAGTGCGTCTCGGGTGGGTTCGTCGTCGCCGTGCGTGGCGACCATGATCGTCGTGCTCATGGTGTTCTCCAGGACAGAGGTACGTTCTGTCTCCAGCCTAGAACCGCCTCGGCGCCGGCCCATCGGGGTGGCCCCGCACGTCCGCTGCGGGTTTCCCGGCGGGGGCGCACGCACCCCCGCCGGAACACCGCGAGACCTACCGCCCGGGCCGGTGTCCGTTGTAGGAGATGGCCTGCTGGAACGTGGGCCGGTTGGTCCAGCGCATCGTGTCCGGGAGCAGGCCGGGCGGGAACTTGATCCGCTCCTTGGTGGCGTCGGAGCGCCATGCGGCCGGGTCGGCGCCCTGGGCCGCGGTCAGCGTGTCGACCGCGGTCCCGACGGCCGCCCACAGCGCCGCGCGGCAGGCTGCGACGTCACCGCCACCGCAGTACTTGCGGCTGTACGGGGCCTTGACCTTCTCCCCGAGTTGCGTGCGCAGGTCCTTGTCGATGTAGGAGTACCAGCCGCCGCCGAACGAGGAGCCGCCCGGGCCCGGCTTGTTGTCGATGCCGTTGAGCGACTCGAACTGCCCGAGCAGGTCGCCCAGCACGGGTCGCAGGATGGCCCGCGACAGGTCCGGCCACGCGGTGTCGAGCACCGCGGCGCCCGGGTCGTCGATCTTGCCGTCCAGGTCGCGGTCCAGGCGATCGGCGCCCCTGGTGATCCAGGCGTCGATGAGGGCCGCGGCCTGCTGGTCGACCTGGCGGGGAGCCGGGCCGCCCTTGAGCACCTTGGCGATGTCGGGCCACACCATGGAGGCCCGCAGGTCCCGCGAGGCCGCGCTGTTCATCACGCCGACCACGTCCGCGAGCTGGTTCTTCTTCTTGAACCCGACGAACCCCTCGACGCGCTGCACCGAGCCCTGGTCGTAGTTGGAGTCCGCGGCGCCCCAGCCGGGCGCCGGCTTGTTGTTCCAGTTGGTGATGATCCCGCTCTTGGGGTTGGCCGCATGCGGGTGCTTCATCACCGGCAGCCAGCCCTTCCAGTCGTACTTGCCGGTGCCCAGCGTCGGCAGGCTCGGGTCCGTGCCCTTGGCGCGGATCGGGAGCAGGCCGGACGAGAAGTAGGCGATGTTCTTGTCGTCGGCGTAGTGCCAGTTGAACGTCGTCTCGAACTTGCCCGCGGCCTTGAAGAAGTCCTTCGGGTTGTGGACGCGGTTCTCGTTGAGGTCCAGCAGCGCCACGGAGCCGTTCGGGTCACGCCCGCGGGTCGCGCGCTGGCGGGAGACCGCGTACGGCTTGCCCTTGACGAGGACCGTCCCGCTCACCGGCCCGTGGACCGTCTCGTTGAACTGCAGCTCGCGGGCCGGCTCGCCACCGCCCGCCGCCAGCAGGCCGGCGTCGAAGTGGGTCATCGCGCGGCACTTGCCCTTGTAGACGTAGTGCGTGGAGGCGCGGGTCGGCGTCCCGCCGCCCGGCTCGCACAGCTGCTCCAGGAACTGGTCGGTGTTGTCGTTGCCGGCGCTCGTGAGGCTCCAGGAGTAGTCCTTGCCGCGCCCGATGAGGATGTACGGCTGCACGGGTGGCAGGGCGCCCGAGGCGTCGATGCCGCCGCCGTGGATGTCGGCCTGCATCATGATCTCGGGGTAGTAGTAGCCCAGCTGCGGCCCCATCACCGCGAACGGATGGCCCGTGGCCGACCGGCTCGCGCCGACCAGCAGGGCGTTGGACGCCTTGCGCCGCGAGGCGAGCGCCGCGACGGCGGCCTGGCGCGAGGCGCTGGACTGCGAGCCCGGGTCCGGCAGCGGGGAGCCCGGCGTGGCGCCCTTGGGCGCCGTCTCGTAGGGGAAGCTGTTGGGGATGCTGGTCGCGGCGTCCGCGTCGTTGATCTGGCGCAGGTCGCGGAAGATCTTCAGCCCGCCCGCCTTGCCGTACTTGGCCTGCAGCGAGGCGAGGAAGGCGCCGTTGCGGGCCTCGTCGCCGCCGCCGTTGCCGAAGATCGAGCCGATGAAGGCGAAGGCGGCGAAGGCGTCGTCCTCGGTCCACTTCTCCGTCTTGCCCTGCTTGAGGCGCTGCGCGTTGACGCCGGCGACCCAGTCCTGGAAGTCCTTGCGAACCTGACGGGCGTCCTTGCCCGTCTTGCCGAAGGCGACGACCTGCTTGTGGACGAACGCGTCGGCCTGCTTGGTGGGCGTGAAGGAGCGCACCGAGGTGACCAGGCCGAAGGCGTTGATCCCGGGCACGTCGAGCATCGCCACGCGGGCCGGGCCGCGGCCCAGGTCCATGAGCAGCCCGCGGTCCTCGTAGGCGACCCAGCCGACGCCGAACATGGTGGCGCTGCGGGTCTTGCCGTAGATGTGCGCGACGCCGTAGCGGTCGCGGGTGACGGTCAGCCCGGCCTGGGGGGTGGGCTCCACCGTCTGGCCCGGGCCCTGGGCGCCGAAGCGCTCGGAGATGAAGTTGGCCTCGAGGTCGGCCTGGGTGACGTTCCCCCGCAGCGGCGTGAGCGCGTCGTACATCTTCAGCTGGTCGGTCGACTGGTCGTTGAGCGGCAGGCCGCCCCACTCGCCCGGGGCGAGGATCTGGAACGCAGACCCTGGCTGGGCATAGTCGATCTTGGCGGCCGCACCGGCCGCCGCCGGGACGGCGAGCAACGCCGCCATCATCACCATCAGGACCCTCAAGCGCACGACCAACCCCCAGCTCGACAACGTGTCAAGTCGGCAACGTACCAGCG
>CAZXNX010000002.1:0-29665 GCA_964642225.1 uncultured Solirubrobacteraceae bacterium
GGTGGCGCGCAGCTGCGGCTTGCCCTTCTGCGCCTCCCGGTAGGGCTTGCCGTCGGCGGGGTGGAGCGACTCGAGGGAGAACTGCCCGAGCGGGACGTTCACGTTGATCGGCTTGAGGAGGCCGATCCGCAGGTACCTGCGCCGGGACGGCGTGATCGTGCTGACCGCGGCGTTGACGACGCTCAGGCGGCTGTTGTGGTCGCGCACGGAGGCGAGCAGGCTCTTGGTGAGGATCTCCTCGACGGTGAAGCGGTTGGGGAAGCGCCCGGCCCCGGTGGGCTCGCGCTTCTTGAGCGCCTGGATCTCGCTGTAGGCTGCCGCGCGCCGCCCGACCTCGCCACGGAATGCCGCGTCGAACAGCTCGACGACGAGCCGCTCATCGGCCGACATGTTCACCCGGACCAGGCAGGCCCGCACCGGGAATTCGACGTCCGGCTTCTTGCCGCCCGGCTTCTCCGTGCCCTCCGGCGGGTCCTGGGCGCGGGCGGAGGCCCCCGACGTGTCGGGGCAGCCAACCTCGACCTCCGTCTCCGGCTTGGTCGTGTCCCACACGCCGGCGAGCTTGGCCCCGGTCGTGAAGGCCGTGCAGCTGGCGCCCACGTTGCCGATGCAGATCGTCAGCGGCGACAGCGGGGGCAGGTTGGTGCACGAGCCGATCACGTTCGCCACGCAGGTCTGGACCGGGTCCGATCCGGGGACGAGCCCCTCACAGGCGGGCAGCGGGCTCGCCCCGCACACGATCGGCGTGCCCGGCGGCGGGCCGGTCGGGGTCGGCGACGTGGTGTCGCCCGTCGAGCCCTCGTGGACGGCACTGCCGAGGTAGACGGCGGTGATCGGCGGGCGGTTGCCCGCGCCCAGCGTCGCGTTGGTATAGGCGATCGGCCCACATCTGGAGATCGCCGGGGTGGTCGGGGACGAGGTCAGCGCACAGCTCGCAGCGCCGAGCGACCCGTCGTTGGCGGTGAGCTGCACGGTCCCGGTCGGAGCGGTGGCGCCCGGTCGCCCGTCGTTGTCGCCCACGATCACGGTGCAGTCGAACGGGTCGCCGGGGTTGGGGCCGCGGTTGCAGCTGAGCGCGGTGGCAGACGCGCGCCGCGTCTCGCCCGTGGGTACCGACGGGTTGGTGCTCGGGCCGCCGTCGAAGGGGGTGAACAGCTCCGGGTGGGCGCGGGCCACATCGCACAGCGGGCTCTCGCCGCCGATGAGGCCGTCGTAGCCGTAGAGCTGGGTGGAGTCGGGCGGGGTGGGCACCGCACCCGGCTCCGTGGAGCGCTGGATGCGCACACGGCCCTCGTAGTAGAAGTCGCCGTTGCTGCCCGGGCCGTTGCGCGCGAAGGCGGTGGGACCGCACGTGTAGTACTCCCCCGCCAGCGCGTCCCCGCCCGCGAAGTCGAGCCGGTAGACGGTGAACGAGTCGTACAGCTTGTCGGCGTCGGTGAGCGGCGTGAGCACGTACCGGTAGGGCCGGGTGACGATGAACACGCCGGCGTCGGCGATCACCGTGGAGGCCTTGCTGAACCAGTTGAAGCCCAGGCCGCCCTTCAGCGTGGGGGTGAACAGGCCCTCGGCGTTGTGCGCCTCGCTGTAGGGGCCCTGGCCGCTTGAGATCCCGGCGGGCACGTAGGAGTCCGCCGGGGGGTTGGCGATGGTCGAGCCCTTGGTGAGCCACTTCCACGTGCTGGTGGCCGGCGGTTGACCGCCGGTGAACCACGACGGTCCCGTGAAGGCGGCGGGCAGGTCGGCAGACGCGGCCCCGGGCGCACCGAGAGCCAGCGTGGTCGCCCCGACGACGACGGCAAGTGCGGACCGGATGCGCACCCGCCAAGCGTAGAGCGCGGGCGCCGCCACGACAACCGGGTCCGAACGTCCCTGCGCCAGCAGACGACGGCCACCCAACCTCACCCCCTTGGGGGGCGGCTCAGTAGGAGCCGCGGCGGCCGAAGACGGCCGGGATCGTCTTGAGCAGGATGGTGAGGTCGAGGGAGACCGACCACCGCTCGAGGTAGAGGAAGTCCAGGCGCACGAGGTCGTCGAAGTCCAGGTCGGCGCGGCCGGACACCTGCCACAGGCCGGTCATGCCGGGCAGCACGAGGTAGCGCTTCTTGTGCCACTCCTGCAGCCGGTCGAAGTCGCGCACCGGCAGCGGCCGCGGCCCGACGAGCGACATCTTGCCCCGCAGGACGTTCCACAGCTGCGGCAGCTCGTCGAGGGAGAAGCGGCGCAGGAACTTGCCGACCGGCGTCACGCGCGGGTCGTCGCGGATCTTGAAGAGCGCGCCCGTGGCCTCGTTCTGCTCCTCCAGCTCCTCCTGCACCACCTCGGCGTCCACGTACATCGTGCGGAACTTCAGGCAGTCGAACGGCGCGCCGCCGATCCCGGGCCGCACGGACCGGTAGATGGCGCCGCCCTTGGAGGTGAGCATCACCGCCAGGCCGATGAGCAGCAGGAACGGGCTGAGGAAGAGGAGCAGGAAGGCGGAGACGAAGATGTCGAAGGCGCGCTTGAGGGCGAAGTCGATGCCCTCGAAGGTCGGGGAGCGCAGCTCGAACAGGGGGATCGACTGGCCCGGCAGGAAGTCGGCCCGCTGCACCAGCACGTCCATGGTCGACGGCGCGATCCGCACCCGCACCCCGCCCTGGTGGGCGGTGTCGACGAGGTCGACCGTCTCGCGCTCGGGGAAGTCGGGGTCGGCGATGATCACCTCGTCGATGCGGTGGCGCTGGATGATCTCGCTCAGCTCGTCCAGGGTACCGAGGGAGCTCAGCCCGTTGGAGGGCCGCGGCGTGAGGGAGATGAAGCCCACCACGGTGATCCGGTTCTCCGTCGCCGAGCCCAGGGCGTGGCCGACCGCCTCGATGTGGTGGCCGGTCCCCACCAGCACCGCGCGGCGCTCGTAGCCGGCCTTGCGCAGCAGCCACCCGGTGAGCGCCTCGTAGGCGGCCCGGAACGAGCCGACGTAGAGGATCGAGAAGAACAGCGACGCGTAGAAGATGTAGTAGCTGGAGAACGTCTCGCCGCTGACGAGGGCGAAGACGAGCGCCACCACGGTCGTCTGGAACAGGCAGGCGACGATCGACGACAGCCCGGGGCGGGTGGCCCGCTCGGAGTACATGCCGGAGCGGGCGAACAGCAGCAGCGTGACCAGCGCCGCGAAGGGCAGGAAGGCGCGCGTGTTGCCCCACACGATGTCGATGTTGAGGTTGCCGCGGACCGTGTCCTTGATGAGCAGCGCGGTGAAGATCGCCAGCGCGATCGCGAACACGTCCAGCAGCATGAGGCTGATGACGCGGGCCAGACGCCGCAGCGCGTCGAGGCGGCGCAGGACGTTCAGAACAGGCGGGCGCTTGGCCCGCACGTCACGGTCGATGCTGTCGAGCGGTACCTCCACGAGCTGCGGCATGTCCAGCGTGGCGCGGCGCGCCGAAGGCTTGGGTTGACGGGGTGCGGTCGACATGGTTCACCCCCTCTAACGGGGCAGCGTGGCAAATGTCGCGTTAGTTGGCACCAAATGCATCATGCCCGTCACCTGCGCGTTCGACACCCTCGCCCCCGTCACCCGATCAGGGACTTGCGTCCGGCCCTCTCCAGCGTGATGGCCAGGCCCTCGCTGAGGGAGATCGCCGGCTCCCACCCGAGCAGCTCCTTCGCGCGGGTGATGTCGGGGCGCCGCTGCTGGGGATCGTCGGTGGGCAGCGGCTCGAAGATGATCTCCGAGGAGGACCCGGTGACCTCGATGACCGCGTGGGCCAGCTCCAGCAGCGTGAACTCGTCCGGATTGCCGATGTTCACCGGCAGATGCTCGCCGGACTCGGCCAGCAGGATCATCCCGCGGATGAGGTCGTCGACGAAGCAGAACGAGCGCGTCTGGCTGCCGTCGCCGAACACGGTGATCGGCGCGTCCTGCAGCGCCTGGCGCAGGAAGGTGGGGATCGCGCGGCCGTCGAACGGGCGCATCCGGCTGCCGTAGGTGTTGAAGATGCGGATCATCGACGTGTCGACGCCCTGCTGGCGGTGGTAGGCCATCACCAGGGCCTCGGCGTAGCGCTTGGCCTCGTCGTAGACGCCGCGCGGGCCGATCGGGTTGACGTGGCCCCAGTAGTCCTCGGTCTGCGGGTGCACCTGCGGGTCGCCGTAGACCTCGCTGGTGGAGGCGGTGAGGAAGCGGGCGCGGTGGGCCTTGGCCAGGCCGAGCGCGTGGTGCGTGCCGTAGGAGCCGACCTTCAGCGTGTGCAGCGGCAGGCGCAGATAGTCGATCGGCGAGGCGGGGGAGGCGAGGTGGTAGACGAAGTCGACCTGCTCGTCCACGAAGAACGGCTCGACGATGTCGAGCTGGCGGAACTGGAACTCCGGCACCCGGATGTGGGCGATGTTGTGCAGCGACCCCGTCTCCAGATTGTCGACGCAGATCACGCGATGGCCACGCTTCAGGAGCTCATCGCACAGATGCGACCCCAGGAAGCCGGCCCCGCCCGTTACCAGACAAGTAGCCATATTCCAGTGATCCTATGGGGTTGGAGGCCGGTTTCGCCCTCCGGCGAGCCGTGTTGCAGCCACCTGAGGGGCCAGGATCGGGCGGGGAATCATGCAATAGGATCGGGGCATGCCCTCAGCCGCCTTCGTGAACCGTCTCAACGAGCAGATCCGCTACGAATTCTCGGCCCATCAGCAGTACGTGGCCATCGCCACCTACTACGACGACGAGACCCTTCCGCGCCTGGCCGCCCACTTCTACGCGCAGGCGCTCGAGGAGCGCGGCCACGCGATGATGATGGTGCAGTACCTGCTCGACGCGAACGCCAACCCGCAGATCCCCGGGATCGACGCGCCCAAGAACGGCTTCGGCGACATCGTCGAGCCCGTGCGCCTGGCCCTGGAGCAGGAGCAGCGCGTGACCGACCAGATCAATGCGCTGGCCGCCCTGGCCCGCGACGAGGGCGACTACGCCTCCGAGCAGTTCATGCAGTGGTTCATCAAGGAGCAGGTCGAGGAGGTCGCCTCGATGTCCTCCCTCCTCACCGTGGTGGAGCGCTCGCGCGACAACCCGATGCTGGCCGAGGACTTCCTGGCCCGCGAGGAGTCCGGCGAGAGCGCCGACCCGACCGCGCCCTCCGAGGCCGGCGCCGGCGCCTGACGGAGGCTCAGACCTCCGGGAGGGTCCCCTTCGCCCAGGCGCCCTCCTCCTGCTTCCAGATCGGGACGCGCTCCTTGATCTCGTCGATGAGCGCCCGGGCACCGGCGAACGCCGCCACGCGATGCGGGGCGGAGGCGGCGACGATCACCGACGCCTCCCCCAGCGGCACGCGGCCGGTGCGGTGCTCGGCCGCTGCGGCGCACAGGCCGTGCCGGGCGGCCACGCCGGCCACGATCCGCTCCAGCTCGGCCAGCGCCATCTCCGCGTAGGCCTCGTAGTCGAGGAAGGCCACGTCGCGCGTGGCGCCGGAGAAGGTGACGACGGCCCCGGCGCGCGGGTCGCGCACCCGGGCGGCGAGCGCGTCGAGGGAGAGCGGCTCGGTGGTGATGGCCGCGTGCAGCGCCACGCCCTGGCCTGACCCGCCGGAGACCGGCGGCACCAGCGCGACCTCGTCCCCGGGCCGGACGACGGTGTCCGCGTCGGCGTAGGTGCGGTTGAGCGCAACCACCACGGGCATGTCGCCGACGAGGTCGATCATCTGCGCCAGCAGGTCGTGCACCGACGCGCCCTCGGGCAGCTGCACCTGGACCTGCCGTGCTCCCGCACGCTCCCGCAGCCCGGCGAACAGGCGGACGTTGACGATCATGGACGCAAGGCTACGCGGCGGCGGGCTCACGGCCCGGACCGGTGCGTCTAGCGCCGCTTCTTGGCGGCGGCCTTGCGCTTGGCGGCGGCCTTCTTCTTCGCGGCGGCCTTGCGCTTGGCGGCGGCCTTCTTCTTGGCGGCGGCGCGCTTCTTGGCGGCGGCCTTCTTCTTCGCGGCAGCCTTCTGCTTGGCCGTCAGCGGCTTCTTGGTCGTCGCCGGCTTGTCCGTCGTGGCGGGCGGCTGGCCGGTGCCGCTGGGCGCCTGCGTGGTGCCCGGCTGCTCCTGGAAGGGATCGGTGTACTGGCCCGAGCCGGGGGTCTCCTCGGCCGTCGTGCTGCCGCCGCCGCCCGAGGGCTGCGGGGTGCTCGTGCGCTCGGTGTACTCCGGCGGGTCCGCCATCCAGTGCTCGAGGATCCGCTGATCGGTCAGCGCGGTGCGGTAGTAGGAGACCTCGTCGATCGCGCCGCGGAACCAGGGCTGCGAGAGCCCGACGTTGCCGAAGCCGACGTACAGGGTGCTCGTGCCGCTCGGGGTGCGCGTCGTCTCGCGGGAGTCCACCACGTGGCCGTCGACGAACAGCTTGGCGGTGACGCCGTCCCACGTGGCGGCGACCTGATGGAACTCGCCGTCGTACGGGAACGCGCCGGACACCAGCTCGCGGCTGCCGAAGGGATCCGGGCCGCCGTCGGGCAGGTGCAGCACGACGCGGCCGCCGCGCAGGAACAGCGCGGGAGCGCTGCCGCCGGCGCCGTGGTCGAAGATCGCCATGTCACCGTGGTCGTCGGGCTTGACCCACGCCTCCACGCTGTAGCTCAGGTTGCCGGCCGGGACGCCGTTGACGTACACGTAGCCGCCCTTGCCCAGGAAGCTGCGCGTCGTGTTGCCGTCGCCGGAGATGCCGGTCGGGCCGTTGGCGGTGTCGTTCTTGTACTCGCCCGCGTGGCGGCCCGTGGCGTCGTTGACGTCGTGGGCGTCGGTCGGCTCGTCCAGGCGGTAGTAGGACTCGGGCTGATCGCCGAGCACGATCTGGTCAAACGGCTTGACCACGTAGGTGTGGTGATGCTCGTAGAACAGGCCGTTGACGTTGGTGGCGTAGACACGGAAGTCGTGCGTGCCCGGCGTCAGCGGCAGCAGATCACCCTGGTTGATCGGGACCCCGTCGACCGTGGCGGTGCACTGGTTCACCGTGCCGGCGCCGTCCGGGTCATCGCAGGACCAGTCGGCGTGCGGCGGGTTGGGCAGCGTCTTGGCGTTGGAGTTGTACGTCGCGCCCTGGGACGGCTCATCGGTGTCGATGGTCGGGCGCGTCATGTCCAGCACACCGGCACCGGCGCCGCCCGGCTCGTCCGACGCGCCGATCTTCCAGCGATCGTGCATGTCGTGCTGGGAAAGGACCCGGTTGTTGTAGTAGGCGACCTCGTCGATGTAGCCGTGCCACCAGGCCGAGGCGCTGATGTTCGTCCGCCCGACGAAGAGGGTGTCACGGTTGCCGTGGCCGCTCCAGGCGTTGGTCACACCGCTGCGGCTGTCGACCAGGTTGCCGTTGACATACAGGCGCACCGTGCTGCCGTTCCAGGTGACGCCCACGTGGTACCAGCGATCCGACGGCATCGCCGAGCTGACCAGCTCGGTGCCGTTGACCAGCCGTGCGTGCCAGCGGCCCGAGGAGTCGTAGTAGACCTCGAACTCCTGGCCATGCGACATCAGGCCCAGCGTGCCCTGCGGATGGCCGCTGCCGTCACCGACCGGGAAGCCCCACGCGTCGGCGCTGAAGCTCTCGGTGATGTGGTGGCCGTTCTCGTCCCAGCTGCCGGCCTGCGGCACGTTGTTGACGTACGAGTGATCGGCGTAGCCGTCGTAGAAGGCGCTGTAGCCCTGGTTCTTGTAGTTGTACGGATCGCACCAGGAGTCGGGGTGATGGTGCGGGTTCTTCCAGTCCTCGCACTTCAGCGCCGGCGGGCGCCGCAACACCACACCGTTCTGATGCGTGCCGGTGAAGCCGTTGCCCGAACTGTCAGCCATCCCGTCGACCGAGGCGCCGAGCGGGTCGTCCAGGCGGAAGTACGCCGTCGGCCCGTCCGCCTTGACGAACGTGTCGTACTTGGGCGGCACGATCCGGTACGCGCGCGGCGTCACGTTCTTGGAATGCGTGACATGCCCGACGTTGTCGGTGGCGACCGCGTCGAACTCGTGCGCGCCGAGCGTCTCGTTGTCGAAGTTGTCGGTGCACGAGGCGATGCCCGAGTGGCCCGCGGGGGAGCCCCCGTCCGGGTCGTCGCAGTGATAGTCCGGCGGCCCACCGTGCAACGGGTAGTACGGGTTCACGATCTGCCGCGGATCGCCCAGGCTGTACGGATCCTGCGTCCGCGCCGCCGGCGAGATGACCGTCACCGTCGGGTCGGTCAGGTCCACCAGCCAGTTGAAGGTCGCCGGTGAGCCGTCGACGTTGCCGGCGTTGTCGACGGCGCGCACCTCGAACGTGCGGTGGCCCTCGGTGGCCGTGCCCAGGTTCACCGAGGTGCAGGTCGACCACGAGCCGCCGTCGCGACGGCACTCGAAGTGGTTGATGCCCGAGCCGCCGTCGGCGCCCGTGAAGCCGAAGTTGGCCACGGTGCTGGCCGTCGGGTTGGCCGGGTGCGAGGTGATCGACGTGGTCGGGTTGACCGTGTCCACGACCCAGGAGTAGGACGCGGAGTCGGTGTGCCCCACGGCATCCGTGATCTTCACGGTGAAGGTGTGGTTACCCTGGCTGAGCCCGGCGAGGTGGTGGGCGCTGTTGCTGTCGCACGGGGCGAAGCTGCCCCCGTCCAGCTTGCAGGTGACGGTGGAGCCGGAGGACGGGGCCGGATCGTTCGCGGTGAAGGTGAAGTCCGCCGACGTGTGGTTGTCGATCGAGACCGGATGGGTGTCGATCGTGACCGTCGGGGCGACCGTGTCCACCGTCCAGTTGTAGGTGTCACTCGCGGTGTTGCCGACCCAGTCCGTCCCGGTGACCGTGAAGGTGTGCGGCCCGTCAGCGAGGCCCAGGAAGCTCTGGGGCGAGGTGCACGGGGCGTCCGGTGCGCCGTCGAGGTGGCAGGTGACGTCCAGGCCCGAGCTCGGCGCGGCGTCGGTGGCCGTGTACGTGATCGTCTGGCTCGTCGACGTGGTCAGCGGGCCCGCGGAATGCGAGGTGATCGAGACGGCGGGCGACGCGACGTCAGGCCCGGTCTGGAAGTTGTAGCGGTCGCTGCTGCCGCTGACGCCGATGCGCACGTCGTCCAGGTACCCGATGAAGTTGTCCCATGCGCTCGGCGTGCCGCGCTGCCCGACGAGGAAGCTGATGCCGCCGTTGTACGGCTGGCCGCTCAGCTCGTTGCCGGCGGGGAGGATCTTGGCGTTGGCGAAGTTCGAGCCCAGAGCCGCCGCCAGGCTGCAGTTGCACTGCGGCCCGCCGCCCACGATCCACCAGCCGGACTGGGTCAGCGCGTTCCAGGTCTGCCAGGTGCTCTGCAGCACGGTGCTGCCGGTGTGGCCCGGCTCGAAGACGGCGATCCCGTCGAGGACGTTGTCGTTGTCGTAGTCGAGCGGGATGTTGATCGAGACGTCGAGGTCCCCGGCCAGCGGGGACTGCACGTAGGCCTGGTAGGACAGCTCGGTCAGGTCGGAGACCTTCGTGCCGGCGAGCGAGTCGTTGAAGACGAAGCCCTTGCCGCCCTTGAGGAAGACGCCGCCGAGGCCGCCGTCCACCAGCGCGGGCGCGCCGGTCGTGAGCTGCTGGGCGCTGTCCCCGAGACCGCCGCTGGGAGAGGCCGTCGCCCCGACCGTGGCGTTGTTGCGCGCCTCGCCCTTCCAGACGCTGTCCGGCAGGCCGCCGACCACGACATTGGCCGCGGACGCACCGGTGGCGCCGATCCCCATGAGCACGAGCGCGCTGGACGCGATGAGCGCAGCGCGGCGGAGGGTGCGTCGGGAGCGGAACGACGGTGAATCGGACACGGATCTCGAGACTGTTGGGAAGCCGAATGGCATCGCTCCGCGGCCGGAGGGGTGCCAGATACGCGCCAGCCTACGCTCATTCCGCTCTCATACCAAGTCCAACATTCGTCCAGCAAAGCGTTCGGGAGTTATGAACCCGGCGCCGCATGGCCAGCGCGACAAAGCTGGGTGTCGACGTGCCACAAATCGGTCCTTCGTGCGCGGACGCGCCTTCGAGACCCTTCGGGCGACGGAGAACCGCTGCGAGCCGGCGCTCCAGAGGCGCTGAGACCCCATTTTCCACAATTTCACTGGGAAAACACTGGCGACACGCCAGAATCGCGCTACCTTCCGCGCATGCGCAGCGCCGAGCGTCCACGTCGAAGGCTCCCCGGGTTCGTGATCACCCTGCTCAGCCCGCTGTTTCGCCACTCGATGGGCCGGGACGCCTACGTCCTGCGCGGCGTCGGCAACCGCTTCGGGCCGGTGCTGAAGCGACGGCGCAACACCAATGCGTAGCGCGAGTCCCTGCGCTCCGTGCCGCGCGAATATGCTGCGGAGCAATGGTTCCTGAGTCCATTCGACGCATTGCCAAGCGGGCGGCGCCGAGCCACATGGCGGACCGAGCCCGACGGCACGAGCGCGACCTTCGACAACGAGAAGGCATAACGGCCCTCGCACACCGAATGATCGGGCCAAGCACTTTTGCGACCGTGGCTCGGGGGCCCGTTGCCGGCCTGCGCTACCCGACCTCCCGAATCGCGGACGTCGATACGCCGTTAGGCAAGCTGCTCGGCGTCTACGAGCATGAAATCGCGGCGCTCTTCACGCGGCCCGGCGTCGGTCCATTTATTGATGTTGGATGCGCAGACGGCTATTACGCGGTTGGGATGCCCGTGGCCAACCCGGGCATGCCGTCCTACGCATTCGATCTTGCGTCGTCTGCCCGCGAGCTGTGCTCGACAATGGCTGAGCTCAACGGGGTTGCAGGATCGGTGAGTGTTGGGGGGCGATTCAGTCTGTCCGCGCTCCGCCACATCCCCCACAGCCGCGCACTCGTCCTCATAGACATCGAAGGCGGGGAAGGTGCCTTGCTTTCGCGGGGAATGGCCAAGGAGTTGCAGACATGCACCGTGGTCGTCGAGGTGCATGAATTCATGGCACCAGGTACGCAAGCCGCTCTAGATGAGTCGTTTCGCGAGACTCACCGCGAACCACGCATCTACCGTCAGTCACCGCCGCAAGAACCGCCGGAAATCGCGAACTGGACCGCCCCTGAGAGGGAGCGGGCTCTGCACGAATTCCGGCCTTCTGAATTGTGGTGGGCATGCTACGAACCACTTGACTGACCGTTACAAACCGCCGCCCGATGACCCGAGACCGCTCGGAGCGCTGTGGACCAGGATGGTCCGTTTGCCACGTGGGCGCCTTTGCTGGATGAACGCAGATACCCTGCGCCCATGTCCACGCCCTCTGAAGAACGCCTCACCGTCGCCCCCATCGTGGGCCCGGACGATCCCCGCAAGTTCACCGACTCGGGCATCGAGATCAAGCCGCTCTACACCGAGGCCGATCTCCCGGAGAACCTCGACCTCGGCAACCCCGGCGAGTTCCCCTACACGCGCGGGCCGCACGCCGAGATGTACCGCAAGCAGCAGTGGACGATGCGCCAGTACGCGGGCTACGCGAGCGCCAAGGAGTCCAACGAGCGCTACCGCTACCTGCTGTCCAAGGGCTCCACGGGCCTGTCGATGGCCTTCGACCTCCCCACCCAGCTGGGGCTGGACTCCGATAACCCGCGCTGCCTCGGCGAGGTCGGCCGCACCGGCGTGGCCATCGACACCATCGACGACATGCGCACGGCGTTCGACCAGATCCCGCTGGATCAGGTGTCGACGTCGATGACCATCAACGCGCCGGCCACCGTGCTGCTGATGCTCTACGAACTCGTCGGCGAGGAGCAGGGCGTCCCCTCCGAGAAGCTGCGCGGTACCACGCAGAACGACGTGCTCAAGGAGTACATCGCGCGCGGCAACTACATCTACCCGCCCCAGCCCACGATGCGGCTGACGACGGACCTGTTCGCCTACTGCCACGAGAACATCCCGCGCTGGAACACGGTGTCCATCTCCGGCTACCACTTCCGCGAGAAGGGCTGCTCGGCCGTGCAGGAGGTGGCCTTCACCCTCTCCAGCGGCATCGCCTACGTGCAGGCGGCCGTCGACGCCGGCCTGCAGGTGGACGACTTCGCCCCGCGCCTGGCCTTCTTCTTCAACGGCCACAACAACGTCTTCCAGGAGGTCGCCAAGTTCCGTGCGGCCCGGCGGATGTGGGCGCACATCATGCGCGACCGGTTCGGGTCCACGAACCCCAAGTCGCAGATGCTGCGCTTCCACACGCAGACGGGCGGCGTGACGCTGACCGCCCAGCAGCCGCTCAACAACGTGGTGCGCGTGGCGCTGCAGGGCTTCGCCGCGGTGTGCGGCGGCACCCAGTCGCTGCACACCAACGGCTTCGACGAGGCGCTGGCCCTCCCCACCGAGGAGGCCGCCAAGATCGCCCTGCGCACCCAGCAGATCCTCGCCGCCGAGTCGGGGGCGACCGAAACGGTCGACCCGTTCGCCGGCTCCTACTACGTGGAGTCGCTCACCGACGAGATCGAGTCGCGCGCCTACGAGCTGATCGGCAAGGTCGACGCGCTCGGCGGCTCGGTCAACGCGATCGAGTTCATCACCGCCGAGATCGACGAGTCGGCCTGGGGCTACCAGGAGCGCTACCGCCTCAAACAGGACGTGGTGGTCGGCGTGAACGAGTACGTGGAGGAGGAGCTGCAGGTGCCCGACCTGCTGCGCGTGGACCCCGAGTCCGAGCGCGAGCAGCTCGACCGCCTGGCCGCCTTCAAGGCCAACCGCGATCAGGAGCTGGTGCAGACCCGGCTGGAGGAGCTGCGCGAAGCGGCCCGCGGCACCGACAACCTCGTGCCGTTCATCCGCCAGGCCCTCAAGGACCGCGCCAGCATGGGCGAGGTCTGCGGGGCGATGCAGGACGTGTTCGGGAAGTACGCGCCGACGTTCTAGACGCCAGCGCCTTGGCGCGCTGACATTCTTCCGCGTCCGACGGCCGCGACGTTAAGGTCGGCGTCATGGCCACCATCCTGTTCTACGACGTCGTCGTCGCCATCCACGTCGCCGCCATCGTGATGGCCTTCGGCGTGACCTTCGCCTACCCCGTGTTCATCCCCTGGGTGGTGCGCAACCACCCCGAGTCCCTGCCCGTGATCCACGGCATCCAGGACCGGGTCGGCAAGTACCTCATCACGCCGGCCGCGACCATCGCGCTCCTCGCGGGCGTGTACCTGGCCTCCGACCGCGACTACTGGAAGCAGCCCTGGGTGACCATCCCGCTGGTGATCCTCGTCGTGCTGCTCGGCATGGGCGGCGCCTTCTTCTCCCCGCGCGAGCGCAAGCTGGCGGAGCTGGCCAAGCGCGACGGCCCCAACCTCTCGGAGGAGTACTACGCCACCGCCCGCCCCGTGGCGATCGGCGGCGCCATCGCCAGCTTCCTGGTCCTGGTGGCGATCTTCATGATGATCGTGAAGCCGTTCACGGCGTAGGAGACGCCCTCCGGGATCACCGCCCACTGGACGAGCGCTGCTTGGGCGCCTTGACGGTCAGGCTGCGGGTCGGGCCGATGTTGCCGGCGAGATCCACGGCGCGGATGCTCAGGTACTGCGTCCTCTTCAGCACGCTGCCGGAGAGCACGATCTTCTGGGTCGTGCCGGCGGCGGCGGGCTTGGGGACCTTGATGCTGCGGGCGTTGGTGCCCTTGGGGCTGGTCGAGCGCCACGCCTCGAAGTGGCCGGCGCGGCCGACGACGCCGTCGTTGCCGGGGGCGCGGAAGCGGATCGTCACCTTGGAGCCGGAGCGCTTGACCTTCAGGCCCGCCACCAGCGCCGGGCGCCGGGTGTCCAGGCCCCACTGGTTGGTGTTGCGCTCGTCGTGATGGAAGTGCCACCACTGGTCGTTGGTCTCCGGCGCACCCTGGGTGTTCCACTGGAAGAGGTAGCCCTCGCGGGTGCCGTAGGCCACGCGAAGCTTCCCGTCGAACTTCGGGTCGCTGATCACGCCGCTGAAGGACGGCCACTGCCCGACGTACTTGGGGAAGCCGGGGGCCTCCGTGCCGTCGGGCTGGTAGGCGTGGATCCAGGAGGAGTCGTTGGCCTCCACCGCGGCGCGCTGGGAGGTGGCGGGGGTGGTCTGCAGGCCGGCCACGAGCGGGGCGTCGAAGAAGCTGAAGCCGTCCTGGCGGGCCGGGAAGCCGGGGATCACGTTGCCGGTGGCGACGTCCCACGCCTTCTCGTAGGACTGGCCCAGCGCCGCCTCGCCGGCGGTCGAGCCGCCGACCGCGCCCTGGGTGGAGATGGCGCCGACCACGCTCTGCACGAAGTTCGGGGCGCCGGTGCCGAGCAGGTCGCCCGCGCCGCCCTGGCCCGTGATGGTGGCGGTGAGGCCGTCGCCGGGGAAGTAGGGCGGGTTGGCCTTGCAGGCGTCGCTGGCGCAGGCCAGCGACAGGCCGCGCACGATCGAGCCATCGCCGGCGATCACCTGGGGGCTGTTGCCGACCGAGGAGGCGACCACCCGGTTCTTGCCCTCCACCGGCATGATCACCGGCGGGCTGACGCCCTCCTCGACGAAGTCGATGGAGTCGGAGTAGCAGCCCACCAGCGACTTCAGGTTGACCGGCCAGCCCGCCAGGTAGGGGCCGCCGGGGTGGTTGTTGCCGTCGGGGTGGATGCCGTAGGCGAAGGTGGCGTCCTTGTCCTCGGCGCAGTCGAAGCCGCCGACGAACACCTGCGGGTGGCCGGTGCCGAGCACGTCGCCGACGCCGACGGAGTACATGAGCTTGGGGTCGCGGATGAGCTTGGCCGGGTCGGCCCCGGCCTTGGCCAGCGCCTCCTCGGTCGGCTTGATCTCCACCGGCCAGCCGGGGACCGGGCGGCCCGTGGACTTCCACGCGTACACGTGGCCGTCGAACGCGCTCATGAGGATCTCGAGCTTGCCGTCGCCGTCGAGGTCGCTCAGGACCGGCGGGGACCAGTTGCCGCGGGCCGGGAAGCGGCTGCCGTTGGTGGCGGTGCGGGGCGTGGGCACCGCCAGGGAGGCGTACTCCTTGGGGGTGCGCACCGGGAAGCCGGGCAGCGCCTTGCCGGTGTTGTCCCACGCGTACACGTAGGCGTTGTTGGTGGTGGCGACGATGTCGAGGCTGCCGTCGCGGTTGAGATCGCCGACCGCGGTGCCGGAGATCGGGTCGCGCACGTCGCGCAGCTTGGGGTCCTTGTAGGACTCCGCGGGGAAGTTCTCCGGGTTGTCCGGGTCGACCTTGCTGAGCTTCCACGTCTTCTTGGGGAAGCCGGGGACGGAGGTGCTGTCGGGGCGCGTGACGCGCAGCTCGCCGTCGGCGGTGCCGACCACGAGGTCCTGCTCGTGGCGGCCCTCCACGTCGGCGTAGGTGGTGCCGCCGGCCGGCTCGCCGCCGAGCTTGGTGGGGGTGCGGTTGACGAGCGTCGGGTCGGTGCGGGCGGTGAACGTGCGGCGGTCCTCGGCCTTGAGGCCGTTGCCGTCCAGGGCGCGGATGCGCAGGGTCACGGCGTAGTTCTGCGGGCCGTTGGGGGTGTTGGTGTTGGACGGGGCCTTGGCCGCGTAGTCCTTGGGGATGTCCTTGAGGTTCAGCGTCCCCAGCAGGCCGGTCTTGGCGCCCTTGCCCGTGGAGATGGTGTGGAAGTCGCTGTCCTTGGGGTCGGCGCCCGTGGCCCACTCGACCGTCCACGTCACGCCCTGGGACTTCCAGGCGGCCGGCTGGATGTAGCCGGTGACCGGGAGGGTCTTCTGCACGGCCGGGTCCACGTAGGCGTACCACTCCGGCGCCTCGAACTCGGTGGTCGGCGGGACGATGCCGCTCTTGACCAGCGCGGTGGCGGCGCCCAGGTCGATGCGGCCGTAGCCGTACTGGGTCGACCAGTTGGTGTGGGTGTCGTCGGTGGCGCTGTCGGGGTTGCCCGGCCACTGCTTGGCGACGTCGGGTGCCTGCGTCTGCGGCACCACGGCGCTGGCCGTGTTCATCAGCGCCTGGCGCACCTCGTTGGGGGTGTAGGCGCGCGGGATGGTGCCGGCGTCCTTGGCGTTCAGCGCGGCGGACTGCACCATCGCCAGCAGGCCGGCCATGAACGGCGTGGCCCCGGACGTGGTGGTCTGCATCCCGGAGAAGACGTGGTGGGGGCCGTAGCTCGTGACGTTGGAGCGGGCCCGGAACCACTTGGTGGTCGCCGTCTTCTGCTTGTTGTCGTTGGTGACGACACTGTTGCCCGGGATGGCGTGCGGATAGAGCATCCCGTCCGTGTGGTCGGTCGAGTCGAAGTCGTTGGAGTCGAAGGACAGCAGGATGCCCTTCCTGTTGGCGTACTCCACGGCGTCGCGGCCGTAGCTGGAGTACTGGTAGGAGACGACGACCGAGCTGATGACCTTCACGCCCAGGTTGGCCCCGTAGAGGAGCGCCTCGGCCCACTTGTTGCTGAGGCCCAGGCACTCGGCGCCCTGCTTGATCGGGACGATGCGGCAGTCCGGGCAGGTGCCGATCTTGTTGTAGCCGTCGTTGCGCTGGGCGACCGTCTCGGCGATCAGGCTCGAGGCGTGGCCGTAGTCGGCGTCCTCCGTCTGCGGGTCGTTGGTGTTGCGCGCGACGTTCCAGCCGCTGATGTCGTTCGGGTAGCCGTTGGCGTCGTTGTCGAACTTGCCCTTGGACGGGCAGTCGCCGAGCTTGCCGGCCGTCACCTTGCAGTGGCCGAACACGGCGATGAGGTCCTCGGGCGAGAGGTAGGCCTTCTTGGTGTTGGCGATCTTCACCGTGTTGAGGTAGTCGTGCTGCCCGTCGGCCGCGCAGCCGCGGGTGGTGCCCTCGTCGAAGGCGGTGAAGGGCGCGGTGCCGGACGGGCACTGCGGGTTGACGCGCGGGTCCTGCGCGTAGTCGCGGATGTCGAAGCGGCCGTTGCCATCGAAGTCCAGCCGGCCACGGTCCTGCCCGTCCTCGCCCTGGGGGAAGGGCGACTCGCCGGGGTTGAGGTAGATGTTGTTGAGGCCGTCCTTGATGCTGTCGGCGCTGTAGTTGACGCCGCCCTCGATGTAGCCGATGAGCACGTCGTCGCGGCCCCAGTTGCCCTGGGCCCACGCGCCGGTCGCGTTGATGCCGGCGGCGTGCTGGGGGTCCTTGGCGTTGACGGCCCAGCACGGCAGGCCGCCGTCGGGGTGCGGCTGGTCGGCCACGTTGGAGCCGGGGGCCTTGCAGGTGTCGCCGGCGAGGCGCCCGTAGAGGTCCCACTGCTCGCTGCCGCCGCAGTTGGTGTTGGGGTCCTTGTCCTCGCAGTTCGCCAGGGCGGGATCGTTGGGCCAGTCCTGCGGGGCGAGCACCGCGGAGCTGTCGGGGACGAAGGCGCGCGGGGCGCTCTTGGCGCCTGCGCTCATCCCCACCACGGCGCCGAGCGCCAGCAGCATCGCCGCGACGACGCCGATCTTCATCCCAGCCACAACAACCCCTCGCATGTGCCTTCTCCCCCTGACCGGCCCTGTTTCTCCCTGCTGGCCGCGCGAGGAAGCTACAGCAGCGGCGATCGGCGAGGCAACGTCGAACCCGCACGGTGTGCGAATCGCTCCGGGAGGTTGTGAGGACTCCCAATCGCCGACCGGCCGACTAGGCTGACAAACCATGTTTGCCTCCCTGCACCTCTTCGACATCGCGCTCGCGCTCCACATCATCGGCGTGGTCGCCGGGTTCGGCCTGGTGCTCGTCGCACCGCTGGTGGTTCCGGCCGCCCGCCGCGCCGGGGCCGGCTCCGGCAGCTCCATCGCCGCGCTGCAGCTCGCGGTCTCCCGCATCGCGGTGCGCTGGGGCGGCCTGCTGGTCCTCGTCAGCGGCATCTACCTCGCCAGCAAGCTCGACGTGTTCAGCGAGTGGTGGGTGAGCCTGCCGTTCGTCGTGATCATCGTGATCCTCGGCGTCAACGACGGGTTCCTGGGGCCGAAGTACAAGCTCCTGGTCGAGAACCCCGAGGACGAGGTGGTGCTGGGTCAGACGCGCGCGGGAGAGCTGGTGCTCGCCGGGCTGGTGCTGCTGGCGATCCTGTCGATGGTCCTCGGCCCGCTGCTCTGAGCGGGCCGGTCGGGCGGACCCGTGCAGGCGCCATAACCCGCCGGATCGGGCAGGAACGGGTGGGCCGGGCGTCGAAACCGAAGGCCGATGGATGACCTGAGCGCACAGCGCACCCTCGTGAAGTCGCCCCCGGAGTTGTGGGCGGAGATCAGCGATATCGAGTCCCTCGCCCGTCGTCTGGGCGAGTTCGGCGAGATTCGGATCACCCAGCTGGAGCCTGAGACCACCGTCGCCTGGGAGGGCGATCGCATCCGCGGAACGGTGACGCTCAAGCCTTCAGGCTGGGGGACGAAGGTGACGCTGGCCGCGGAACTCGACGAGATCATCGTCGCCGCGGTGGAAGAGGTCGTCGTCGTCGAAGAGGCAGTCGTCGAAGAGGACGAGCCGGTGGTCGAGGCAGCACCCGAGGTGGAGCCCGAGGCCGAATCGGTCATCGAGGCGGAGCCCCAGGGTGCGGCCGAGGAGCCGGTGAAGGTCGGCTTCTGGAAGCGGCTCTTCGGGCGCAAGGCGCCGCCGGCGCAGGAGCCTGAGGCCGTCATCGCGGAGCCGGAGCCCGTCGTGGAGCCCGAGCCCGTGGTGGAACCGGAGCCGGAGCCCGTCTTGGTGGCCGAGCCCGAGCCGGAACCCGAGCCCGAGCCGGAGCCGGTCGTCGTGGTGCCCGAGCCGGAGCCGGTCATGGACGGCGCCGCCGCCCAGGCCGTGCTCGTCAAGGTCCTGGACGACCTCGGCGCCGCGCACCACCGCCCGTTCTCGCGCGGCTAGCGCGTCAGAACGGACGTGGGCGCGAGGGCATCCTTGCCCTTGCTCAGCTGACGCTCCACGTCGAGCTGAACGACTGACCGCTGTTGGAATCGTTGGTGCAGGTCGTGGAGACACTGCGTCCCGAGACGCGCTGCCTGCAGGTCCAGCCCGCCCACTTGTTGGTCCGGTAGACCGAGTTCAGGCCCTCGGTCGCCTTGGCGCAGTCGATGCCCACCGCGCTGAAGGACTGGAACGTCGTCCCGTTGATCCTGGGCGGCGTGCACGACTGGTACGCGGTGCCCCCGAGCTTGCCGTCCGGCACGGTGGCGGTCTTGGTCGAGCTGGAGCCCGAGCCCGAGTCGCCGCACGCGGCCAGGAGGGCGGCGCAGAGCAGGATGGATGTGAGTGCGGCGGCGGTCTTGCGCATGGTCTCTCCCAGAGGAACGAAGCGGATGCGATGCAACGTAACGCGCCAACCTGGGAAGAAGCTGGGAACCGCGCGGGGTGCGGGGCACGTGCATTTCCCGCGTGCTAGCCGGTGCTAGGAAATTGCTAGCGGGGGCTAGCGGGGCGAAATGGGACACCACCCGCGGCGGGGCTCGGTCGGGGCGGCGGGCGCGGCGCGGCGCATCTGACTGCCGGTCAAACGCCAGTCGCCATACACTTCTGCGCCCCATGACCCACCGTGAGAAGTCCCCCGAAACGTACGAGGAGAAGCTCGCCCAGCTCCAGGAGCTGCGCCAGCAGGCCATGCACTCCTCGCCCGAGGCCGAGGAGAAGCAGCACGCCAAGGGCAAGTACACGGCCCGCGAGCGGATCGAGAAGCTGCTGGACCCGGGCTCCTTCCAGGAGCTGGACACCTTCGTCCGCCACCGCACGTTCGACTTCGACATGCAGAAGCAGCGGCCGTGGGGCGACGCCGTGGTCACGGGCTACGGGACGATCGAGGGCCGCAAGGTCTGCGTCTTCAGCCAGGACTTCACCGTCTTCGGCGGCTCCCTCGGCGAGGTCATGGCCGAGAAGATGTGCAAGATCATGGATCTGGCCGCCAAGATCGGCTGCCCGGTCATCGGCATCAACGACTCGGGCGGCGCGCGGATCCAGGAGGGCGTCGTCTCCCTCGGCGCCTACGGCGACGTGTTCGTGCGCAACGTGAAGTGCTCGGGCGTCATCCCGCAGATCAGCCTCATCATGGGACCGTGCGCCGGCGGCGCCGTCTACTCCCCCGCGATCACCGACTTCATCTTCATGGTGAAGGAGACCTCGCACATGTTCATCACGGGCCCCGACGTGATCAAGACGGTCACGGGCGAGGAGGTCGGGTTCGAGGAGCTCGGCGGCGCGATGACGCACAACACCAAGTCCGGCGTGGCGCACTTCGCCTCCGACGACGAGGACCAGTGCATCGAGGACACGCGCTACCTCTTCAGCTTCCTGCCCTCCAACAACCTGGAGATGCCGCCGCGGGTCATGCCGTCGGACGATCCCCAGCGGATGGACGAGGAACTGGACAGCGTCGTCCCGGACAACCCGACCAAGCCGTACGACATGCGCGACGTGATCCGCCTGATCGTCGACGACGGCGAGTTCTTCGAGGTGCACGAGCACCACGCCACCAACATCATCTGCGGCTTCAGCCGGCTCAACGGCTACGCGGTCGGCGTGGTCGGCAACCAGCCCAAGTCGATGGCGGGCGTGCTGGACATCGACGCCTCCGCCAAGGCCGCGCGGTTCGTGCGCACCTGCGACGCGTTCAACATCCCGATCCTCACCATGTGCGACGTCCCCGGCTTCCTGCCCGGCACCGCGCAGGAGTGGAACGGCATCATCCGCCACGGCGCCAAGCTGCTCTACGCCTACACCGAGGCGACGGTGCCGAAGATCACCATCGTCACCCGCAAGGCCTACGGCGGCGCCTACGACGTCATGGCCTCCAAGCACCTGCTGGCCGACTTCAACTTCGCGTGGCCGACCGCGGAGGTCGCGGTCATGGGCCCCGAGGGCGCGGTCAACATCATCTACCGGCGCGACCTGGCCGGCAGCCCGACGCCCGAGACCCGGCGCCAGACGCTGATGGACGACTACAAGGCCCGCTTCGCCAACCCGTACTCGGCGGCCGAGCGCGGCTACATCGACGACGTGATCATCCCGCACGAGACGCGGCCGAAGGTCATCTCGGCGCTGGAGACCCTGCTCACCAAGCGCGAGCCCGGGCCCAAGCGCAAGCACGGCAACATCCCGCTGTAGGACGGGGCGCGCGAGGGCGCGCCGCTTTCACACAACTGCCACACGGGCTCCGCCAATCCCGGTACGGTCACGTCCGTGCGCGTCTTGCGCACGTTCGATCGTTCAGGGGGAGCCTGCTTTGTCCGTTTCGCGTCGTCAGTTCGTCACCGCCGCCGGAGGCGTCACCGCGGCCGCGGTCCTCGCGCCGCAGTCGCTCGCCCTCGGGGCGCCGCGCGGCTCGGCCGCCAAGCTGCTCAAGAGCGGCACCTTCGCCGACGGCATCGCCTCGGGCGACCCCACCACCAAGTCGATCGTCCTGTGGACCCGGCTGGACGGCGCCAGCGGCACCGGCCAGGTCGAGCTGGAGGTGGCCACGGACAAGGCCTTCCGCAAGGTCGTCGCCCGCTCCAAGATCACCACGAACGAGAAGGTCAACCACGCCGTCAAGGCGCAGGTCACCAAGCTCAAGCCGCACGAGCAGTACTACTACCGCTTCGCGACCGGCAAGAAGGACTCGCCGGTCGGCCGCTTCCGCACCTCGCTGCCGGCGGACTCCAAGGAGACGGTGAAGTTCGCCTTCTTCTCCTGTGCCGACTACACGCACGGGTGGTACAACGCCTACGAGCACATGGCCGGCCAGGACCTGGACTTCATCGTCTGCCTGGGCGACTACATCTACGACGAGAGCTACCACTCGATCGCCGACACCACCGGTGTCCGCGACGACAAGATCGGGTCACAGACCGGCAACGCCCTCTCGGCGATCACGCTGGCCGACTACCGCAAGAAGTACTCGCTCTACCGCTCCGACAAGAGCCTGCGCAAGATCCACCAGAACTTCCCGATGGTCACCACCTGGGACGACCACGAGGTGATGGACAACTACGCGGGCAAGCCGGCCGACGGCGGCCTCCCGGCCAGCTACCTGTACTCGGCCAAGCGCAAGGCGGCCGGCTACCAGGCGTTCGCCGAGGCGATGCCGACCTACGGCGCCAAGAGCAGCGGCTCCGGCGTGGGGATCAAGGGCAACAAGATCTACCGCAAGCTGTCGTTCGGCAAGAACGTCGACCTGTTCGTGATGGACCAGCGCCAGTACCGCGACAACCAGCCGTGTGACGACGCGGTCGCCGCGCCGTGCGGCGACTGGACGATGAACCGCGACTTCCTGGGCCAGACGCAGATGTCCTGGCTGAAGAAGGAGCTGAGCGCGTCCAAGGCCAACTGGAAGGTCATGGCCAACGAGCTGATGATCATGCCGACGAAGGTCCTCGGCGGCTCGTTCTTCACCTTCGACTCCTGGCAGGGCTACCCGAGCGAGCGGCTCGAGCTGCTCAACCACATCAAGGACAAGGGCATCAAGGACGTCGTCTTCGTCACCGGCGACATCCACACGTTCATCGCCGGCGCGGTCCAGGAGGGCTACGACGGAGCGGGCGCCCCGATCGCCACCGAGTTCGTCGGCGGCTCCATCACGTCCGCCGGCCTCGGCGAGACGAACCTGGACGCGGGCGGTGGGGTGACCATCACGGGCAACGACCAGAACCCGAACACGTCGCCGGCGCTGATCGACTCGCTGCGGGGCCTTAACCCGTGGGTCGACGTCGCCGACTTCGACCACCACGGCTACGGCCTGGTCGAGGCGAGCGCCACCACGTTCGACTGCGAGCTCGTGCGCCTGCAGACGATCAAGCAGAAGACGACCAAGACGCTCGACTCCAAGGGCTGGCACTGGAAGCTCCCGCGCGGGGCGACCGGCACGAAGGGCCACGAAGCCTGAGAGGATCGGAGGATGATTCGATCCTCCTCCGCGCGCCCGGCGAGCCTCGTGCTCGCCGGCGCCGCGCTTCTCGCCCTCGTCTTCCCGCTCGCCGCCAGCGCGGCGACCAAGACGCCCACGGTCTGGGCCCACCGCGGCGGCGCGTACGTCAACGGCAAGGCCAAGTACCCCGAGGACACGATGCCCGCGTTCCTCAACGCGGCCAAGCACAAGGTCCCGCTGGAGTTCGACGTCGTCCTGACCAAGGACCTCGTGCCGCTCGTCATCCACGACGAGACGCTCGACCGCACCACGGTCTGCACCGGCAAGGTCCGCGACAAGACGTACGCGGACATCAAGGCCAACTGCAAGACCGACGTCCTGGGCTACCCGGGCAACGACGCCGGGCTGCCGGTCAAGACGACCAAGGCCACCGTGTCGCTGTCGACGCTGCCCCAGGTGCTCGCCGTCGCCAAGAAGTACAAGGTGCCGGTCTCCCCGGAGCTGAAGGAGTTCGCGCCCTCCGGTGATAGCGCCAAGGCGATGGCTACGGCCATCAAGAAGTCCAAGATCGGCAACAAGAACGTGATCGTCCAGAGCTTCCTGCCGCCCATGCTGACGCTGTTCCAGGCGCAGGCGCCGGGCGTCCCGACCTCGCAGCTGACGATCGCCGCCACCGACGGCGCCATCGATCTGGCCACGGGCAGCAAGGCGACGTGGTTCTCGCCGCAGTTCCTCGCCACCATGGACGCGTCGCTCGTGGCCAAGGCCAAGGCCAAGGGGCTGAAGGTGACCACGTGGACGCTGGACAAGGCCGCCGACGTCAAGCGGGCCAAGACCACCGGCGTGGACGCGATCATCACCGACGATCCGGCCATGGCCTACAAGGCGCTCGGCAAGAAGCTGAAGTAGCTCAGAGGGTGACGACGGGCGCCTGCAGGCGCCCGTCGCGCCACGCCGCCAGGGCGGCGCCGGCCACGGCCAGGTCCTGGATGGCCAGGCCGGTCGAGTCGAACAGCGTCGTTACCTCGTCGTCGGGGCGCCCGGGCGCGTCGCCGGCGAGCACGGCGCCCAGGTCGGTGACCTGCTCCTGGCGCACGCGTCCCTGCTCGACCGCGCCGGTGAGCTCGCCGCCGTGGCTGGCCTGGGCCCACTCGTCGCAGAACAGGGTGCAGGCGATGACCGCGTCGATGACCGCCTCGGCCTTGCCGGGGCCGTCGGCGCCGAGCATGTTGAGGTGCTGGCCGGGGCGCAGGTCGCTGCGGCCGACGACGCGCTCGTGGCCGGGCGTCACGCAGCAGACGATCTCCTGGGCGACGGCCTCCTCGCGGGTGCCGACCCGCCACCCCAGCTCGTCGGCCAGCGCCTGGGCGGCCTCGGCGCGCGGGTCGAAGCAGACGCCGGGGCCGTAGCCGTCGGCGGCCAGGCAGCGGGCCGTCCACGCACCGTGCAGGCCGCAGCCGAGGATGCCGACCGTGGTGGCGCCCTCGCGCGCGAGCGCGCGGGCGGCCACGGCGGCCACCGCGCCGGTCCGCAGGGCGGTCACGGAGCGGGCGTCGATGAGGGCCAGCGGCTCGGAGGTGGCGGCGTCCGACAGGCAGATCACGCCCATCACGGTCGGCAGCGGCTCGGGGCGCGCCGGGTTGCCCGGGAAGGAGGAGATCCACTTGAGCATCGCCAGGTCGCCGCCGAGCGCGGGCATCGCACGGAAGTCGCCGTGGCCGGGGACCTCCAGGTAGAGCTTGGACGGCATCGTCCACTCGCCGCGGTGGTGGCGCAGGAACGCCTCGCGGGTGGCCTCGATCGCCTGCCGGGGCGAGATCGCGGCCAGGACGGCATCGTGGCCGAGGACGGGGAGATCGGGCATGAGGCCCGTGACGATACCCTTCCGCCCGATGCCGAATCGCCGCCCGCAGCTGCAGATCATCGCGCCGTCCGCCTCACCCGAGGAGGCCGCGGCGCTGGCCGCCGCGCTCGAGCAGTTCCTGCGCGACACCACCCCGCCGCTCGCCGCCGAGGCGCCGCGGCAGAGCCCGTGGCTGCGCGCCGCCCTGCGCGAGCAGACCGGCCGCGAGCCGGACGGGATCGGCGGCGTGTCCTACGCCTGGGGCGACCCCGACCCCTCCTGACACAGCACGACGAGTGGCGCGTTATCCGCGCATAGCGCGACTTACGCGCCTCTCGTCGATCAGAAGCCGGCCCAGGTCGCGTACGAGCCGTTCTTGACGACGACCGTGGCCTTGCCGCCGGTGAACGGGATCGTCACGACGTTGTGCTTGTCGCCCGGGTCGTAGCCGCCGGTCGCCGCCAGCACCCGTGAGCCGTCGCGGCTGATGCCGAAGCCCAGCACGCCGTCCTCCTTGCCGGTGAGGTCGCGGGCCTTGCCGGTCGTCAGGTCGACGGTCCACGCCTCGCTGTAGTCCTGGCCGCCGAACTCCGCCAGCAGGCGCGTGCCGTCCGCCGACCACGCCGTGGCGTAGAGGCCGGCGAGCAGGAAGGGGATCTTCACCTTGGTGAGGACCTTGCGCCCGGTGCCGTCGCCGTTGATCGCCTGGAGGTTGGCCTTGGGGTAGTCCTCCTTCTTGGCGGGCTTGGCCAGGTGCGAGAAGGCGATCTGGCTCGGGCCCCAGACGGGCGCGACGCTCTTGCCGTCCTTGGTGATGTTGACCGGTTTGCCGCCGGCGACGGGCGCCACCCAGACGTCGCGGGCGCTGGTCGGGCTGTCCTTGGCGGAGCGGCCGTAGGCGATCTTCGTGCCGTCCGGGGAGAAGCTCGCGCCGTTGAAGTAGCCGGTGGCCACCACGCGGCGGCTGAGGTCGGGGATGTTGATGATCACGAGGCTCTGCTTGCCGATCTCCGGGCCGACCACCGCGGCGATCTGCAGGCTGTCCGGCGACCAGGCGATGTCGGCACCGCCGACGGCGTCCTTGGCCAGGGTGCGCGTGGTACTCGTGCCGGAGCCCGCCTTGGTCAGCATGATCTTGTACGAGGAGCGCGTCGACACCTCGTAGACGATGAGCCCGGCGTTGGGCGAGACCACCGGGGCGAAGGCGTCGTTGGACTGCTTCTGTGGCGTGCCACCGTCCGTGATCGACCACACCTGGGACGGCTTGGTCGAGAAGTACTTGGAGTAGGCGATCGTCTGGAACGGACCGGCGTCGGCGGCGCCGGCGGCCGCCGGGGCGGCCAGGGCAAACGCCGCGGTGAGCAGGACGACGAGGCGAGTGCGCATGAGCCGAGCGTACTCCGGTCGCGGACGTCGGGTGACAGTCGATGCGCCAGCCGGAGGGACAGATATGTCGAATCCCCATCCGTATTGATACCTTTAGGAGTCCGTGCGCTGCCCGCGCGGCATGTCCATCGAAGGGAAGCCCAGGAATCATGGAAGCCAGCACCGCCCAAGGCCGGATCGGAACCCTCTCCAACCCGGAGGTCTACGAGAACGTCCCGGGGCACGTGATTCCCATCATCGCCCAGGAGTTCGAGGACTTCGACAACGAGGCGGCGCGCTTCCTCGACGGGCAGATCGACGAGCCCACCTTCATCGGCTTCCGCCTCAAGCAGGGCTGTTACGGCCAGCGCCAGCCCAACGTGCAGATGATCCGCGTGAAGCTCCCGTGGGGCGGCGTCACGCCCGAGCACTGGGAGGGCTTCGCCGAGGTGGTCGAGAAGTACGCGCCCCTCAACAAGGGCCACATCACCACCCGCCAGAACATCCAGATCCACCACATGCCGCTGCCGGTCATCGCCGACGCCATGCGGATCCTGGCCGAGTCGGGCCTCTCCTCCCGCGAGGGCTGCGGCAACACCGTGCGCAATGTGACCGGCGACCCGTGGGCCGGCGTCTGCGAGGACGAGCTCTTCGACCCGACCGCCTACGTGGGCGCGTACGTGCGCTACTTCGTGCGCCACCCCACCACGCAGCTCATGCCGCGCAAGATCAAGACGGCCTTCACCGCGACCGACGAGGACCGGGCCATCACCGGCATCCACGACATCGCCTTCATCCCGCGGATCAAGGACGGCGTGCGCGGCTTCGAGATGCGCGTCGGCGGCGGCACGTCGATCATGCCCCGCGTCGCCCCCACGCTCTACGACTTCGTCGAGGCCGACAACGGCGAGTTCCTCGAGGCGGCCGAGGCCTGCTTCCGCATCTTCGACGCCCAGGACTGGCTGCGCGTCAACCGCGCCCGCGCCCGCATCAAGGTGCTCGTCGACAAGATCGGCATCGAGGAGATGCGCCGCCTCGTCGACGAGGAGCGCAAGGGCGACTGGGCCCGAGAGCGCGACTTCTCCGTCGAGCCCCGCCTGTTCCAGGACGACGAGGAGGCCCGCGCCCCCGGCGTGCCCGCCACCTTCGGCTCGCCCAACGGCGACGTCGCCGCCTACGAGAAGTGGGCCGCCTCGAGCGTGCGCCCGCAGCGCCAGGAGGGCTTCTCCACCGTCGAGATCAAGGTCACCCGCGGCGACCTGACGCCCGAGCAGATGCGCGGCCTGGCCCAGATCATGCGCGAGTTCAGCGGCGGCAACGCCCGCACCACCGTCCAGCAGAACCTGCTGCTGCGCTGGGTGCGCGACGAGTCGACCTACGACGTCTACGCCCGCCTGCTCGACCTCGGCCTGGGCGACCCCGGCGTCGGCGAGATCGCCGACGTGGTGAGCTGCCCCGGCACCGACAGCTGCAAGATGGGCATCACCAGCTCGATGGGCCTCAACCGCGCCGTGCAGGAGCGGATCGAGGGCATGGCGATCGAAGATGAGCTGACCAAGCGCATCCACATCAAGATGAGCGGCTGCCCCAACGGCTGCAGCCAGCACCACATCGGCAACATCGGGTTCTACGGCGCCTCGATCAAGGTCGGCGAGCACACCCTGCCCGCCTACGTCGCCCACATCGGCGGCAACTACGAGGGCGGCACCGTGCGCTACGGCACGCGCCTGAAGGTGCGCATCCCGGCCAAGAAGGTGCCGGACGTCGTCGAGCAGTGGATCCGCTTCTACGAGTCCGGCCGGCAGGAGGGCGAGGTCTTCAACGACTTCGCCGACCGCGTCGGGGCCAAGGAGTTCGAGGCGGTCGCGCGCGAGATCGCCGGCCCCGTCGAGTTCGGCCTGGACACCATGAACGAGTTCATCGACTGGACGAAGAAGGTGCCGTTCGTGGTCGAGCGCGGTGAGGGCGAGTGCGCGATCTAGCGTCCGCCTCCGCCGGGGCGCCCGCCGAGGGCGCGCCCGCCGCACCCGACCTGGAGGCGCTCGACGCCGCCGGGGTGCTGGCGCACGCCGTCGAGCACCATCAGCCCCGGCTGACGCTCCTGTGCTCCTTCCAGAAGGAGGAGTCGGTGCTGGTCGACGAGCTGATCCGGCTCGTGGGCGACCCCAAGGCGCTCGACGTCGTGACCATCGACACCGGCGTGCTGTTCCCCGAAACCCTCTCCACCTGGCGGGCCTTCGAGGAGCGGTTCGGCGTGCACGTGCGCGTCGAGGACGCCACCAGCCCGGACGGCATCCCCTGGACGGTCGACCGCTGCTGCGGCGACCTGAAGGTGGCCGCCCTGGAGCGGTCGCTGTCGGACACCGACGCCTGGATCACCGGCATCCGCCGCGAGCAGGCCGCCACGCGGGCCAACGCCCGCAAGATCGAATGGGACGTCGCCCGCGGGATCTGGAAGTACAACCCGCTGGCCGACTGGACCGAGAAGGACCTTTGGGCGCGGATCGCCGAGCGCGACCTGCCGTACCACCCGTTGCACGACCAGGGCTATTCCTCGATCGGCTGCGCGCCGTGCACGCAGCCGGGCTCGGGCCGCGAGGGCCGTTGGGCCTCGTCCGAGAAGACCGAGTGCGGACTGCACGTCATCCCGAGCTAGGCGAGAACTCATGACACCCCTTTCCCACCTGGACCTCCTCGAGGCCGAAGCCATCCACATCATGCGTGAGGTGGCCGCCGAGTTCGAGCGCCCCGTGCTGCTGTTCAGCGGCGGCAAGGACTCCATCGTGCTGGCGCGCCTGGCCGAGAAGGCCTTCCGCCCCGGCCGCATGCCCTTCCCGCTCATGCACGTGGACACCGACCACAACTTCCAGGAGGTCATCGACTTCCGCGACCGCATGGTGGAGCGCCTGGGCGAGAAGCTCATCGTGGCCAAGGTGCAGGACTCGATCGACGCCGGCCGCGTGGTGGAGGAGACGGGCCCGCGCGCCTCGCGCAACCGCCTGCAGACCACCACGCTGCTCGACGCGCTCGAGGAGTACAAGTTCGACGCCGCCTTCGGGGGCGCGCGCCGCGACGAGGAGCGCGCCCGGGCCAAGGAGCGCATCTTCAGCTTCCGCGACGACTTCGGCCAGTGGGACCCGCGCGCGCAGCGCCCCGAGATCTGGTCGCTCTACAACGGCCGCATCCGCCAGGGCGAGCACGTGCGGATCTTCCCGCTCTCCAACTGGACCGAGCTGGACGTGTGGCGCTACATCCAGCGCGAGGAGCTGGAGATCCCCTCCATCTACTTCGCCCACGAGCGCGAAGTGTTCGCCCGCGACGGGATGCTCTACGCCGACGCGCCGTTCCTGGAGCGCTTCCCCAGCGAGGACCTGTTCGTGGAGTCGGTGCGCTACCGCACCGTCGGCGACCTCACCTGCACCGGCGCCGTCCCCTCGAAGGCCACCACGCTGGAGTCCGTCATCGACGAGATCGCGGCGACCCGCGTGACCGAGCGGGGCCAGACGCGCGCGGACGACCGCACGAGCGAGGCGGCCATGGAAGACCGCAAGCGCGTCGGGTACTTCTAGTGTCCCTGGGCGTCTCCAGCGATCAGCAGACCCACGCGCTGCTGCGGCTCGCCACGTGCGGGTCCGTCGACGACGGCAAGTCCACGCTGCTGGGCCGGCTGCTGTTCGACAGCAAGGCGATCCACGAGGACCAGCTCGAGGGGATGCTGGCCGCCAACGAGCTCCTCGGCGGCGAGGGCATCGACCTGGCGCTGCTCACCGACGGCCTGCGCGCCGAGCGCGAGCAGGGC
>CAZXNX010000003.1:0-25646 GCA_964642225.1 uncultured Solirubrobacteraceae bacterium
CCGGGCCGTACAGGCCCGGAGCGCGACGTTCAGAACTCGCAGGCTTCGACTTCGATGAGGTCTGGCAGGTACTCCGGCCACTCCGACGCCAGCTCATCGAGAAGCTCGTGCGTCGACGGCCGCTCACCCGACGGCCAGATCTCCGACACGATCGGGAGCCCCATCACCGCGTCGATGACGGTGGCGAGCTCCCACCCACTGATCCCTGCAAGTTCACCCGACATGCGCAAACCCCCTGTGCTGCGTCCGGGGCTTCCGAAAGAGCCCCTCTACTAAGGGGTCCGAAACAGAGGGTTTGTACCGTACTTTCACCCAAGTAGCAGTGTCTGCGCACTTGGGAGTCCCCGGACAGATCGCGGATGGATGAGCGAGCGCTTCCGCCAGCAGACGTGACGGGCCGCGCTCCCCCGAGGAGCACAAAGCCAGGCGCGCGGACGATCCTCAGCCGCAGGATGTCGCTGCGTTGACGGTCGACGGCCTCCTGGGTGCAATACCCTGGGTCGATGGTCCTGCGACCCAGCACGCTGCGCGTGACGGCATTCCTGCTCGTCGCCGCGCTCGGTGTTCACGAGCTGCGGTATGTGCTCGCGTACGGGGGCCGCGCGTCGGACGAACTGGCCCACCAGGGCCACGGTTACCTGATGACGCTGACGCCCTTGGTCGGCGTGATCTTGGCCTTTGCTCTCGGTGGACTGCTGACCGGCTTGGCCCGAAGCGGAGAACGTGAGCCTCCGACCACCGTGCGCTTCCGCAAGCTCTGGCCGCTGGCGACCGCCGGCCTGCTCGTCATCTACGGCAGTCAGGAGATGATGGAAGGGATGCTTTCTCCCGGGCATCCCGGCGGGATCAACGCGATCCTCGCCGGCGGTGGCTGGGTTGCCCTGCCGTTGGCGCTCGTGGGTGGCCTGGCCACGGCGCTGGCAGTCCGGATCGCCGAGTTCGTCCAGCGGCACGCAGCGCGGCCCCTGGTGATCTCGATCGCGTGGATGGTGCGCCTGTGCGCGCCGCTCCGTCTGCTCGCCCTCCCGCCCGCCTGGGTGCGGATCGAGCGCCTTATCGCCATGCACCTCGCCGGTCGCGGGCCACCCGACGGAGTGTCGATCGCCTAGTCCTGGATCCCCTGGCGCGTGCCAGCGGATCCGCCCATCGACCCGTTTCGAGGTTCCCATGTCCCGTACTCAGCGCTTCGCGCTGCTCGGTGGCGCCGTCGTCGTCCTGCTCGCCGTCATTCTCCTCACGCGCGGAGGCGACGAGAAGACGCCCGCCAGCCCCAACGCCACCGCGGTTGCGACTCCCATCACGACAGCAACACCAGACACCACCGTCGCCACGCCGGCGGAGAAGAAGAAGCCCAAGCCCGAGCCGGGCCCCGGCCCGATCCTGACGGTGGACAAGGTCACGACGATCAAGACGCGCGTGGGCAAGACCGTCCACTTCCGCGCCACCTCGGTCGACGACGAAGAAGTGCACGTCCACGGCTACGACAAGTCCATTGAGGCACCGGCCGGCAAGGTCGTGCAGATGCACTTCAAGGCCACGATGCCGGGCATCTTCGAGATCGAGTTCGAGAAGAGCGCCGTGCCGATCGGCAAGCTCGAGGTCGGCGAGTGAGACGCGCTGCGGCCCTCGGAGCGGCCACCACCACCGTGCTGCTCCTGTTGGCGAGCAGCGCGAGCGCGCACGGGCTGGTCGGCAAGCAGGACCTCCCCGTCCCGAAATGGCTGTTCACCTGGGCGGCCGCCATCGTCTTGATCGTCTCGTTCATCGGGCTGGCCGTCCTGTGGCCGAAGCCGCGGCTGCAGGATGCACGCGAGCGGGTCGTCGCTCGCATCCCGGCCGTGGTCAGGGTGCTCTGCGGGCTGGCCGGTGTGAGCGCGTTCGTCGGGCTGGTCTATGCGGGCTTCGCGGGGGTCCAGACCGACGATGCCAACATTCTTCCCACCAGCGCCTACGTGGTGTTCTGGGTGGGGCTGGCGTTCGTCTCGTTCCTGTTCGGCGACGTGTTCCGGGCGTTCAACCCGTGGCTGGCGGTCGGCCGGGCCGCGGGCTGGATCAGCGGCCGGGTCGCCGGGGGCCGGATGCCCGCTGTGCTCGCCTATCCGTCGCGGCTCGGATACTGGCCGGCGGTCATCGGCCTGTTCGCGTTCGCGTGGCTGGAGTTGGTGTACGTCGATCGGGGGCAACCATCGACCCTGGCCCTCCTGACCCTCGTGTACGCGGCGGTCCAGCTGGTTGGGATGTCCCTGTACGGAACGAAGGAGTGGGCAGACCGTGGTGATGCGTTCAGCGTGTACTTCGGCCTCTTCGCCCGGATCTCGCCGCTGCACTGGTCCGGCGGGCGACTCGCCCTGCGCGCCCCGCTGGCCGGCCTGCCCCCGATGGACACCCCGCGCGCGACAGTTGCACTGCTGGCGGTGATGATCGGCAGCACGACGTTCGACGGCTTCACGCTGGGGAGCGCCTGGACGAACGTGGCTCCGTGGCTGCAGGACCGGTTCGCGTCGCTGGGCCTCGGCGCGGAAGCCGCCCTGCAGGCTGGGTTCACCGTCGGGCTGCTCGTGGCCATCGCGGCGGTTTGGGCTTTGTTCCGGATCGGCATCGCCGGGGTCCACGGCGTCGACCGCACCCGGCCGCCGGCCCGTTTGGCGGACCTGTTCGTCCACAGCCTTGTGCCCATCGCGCTGGCTTACGTGGTCGCGCACTACTTCGGGCTGCTGTCCTACCAGGGACAGGCGATGGTCTACCTCCTCTCGGACCCGCTCGGCGACGGATCGGACTTCTTCGGCGGCGCCGCATCGGCCATTGACTACAACTGGATCAGCGCGACCGGCATCTGGTACGTCCAGGTGGTGGCGCTGATCGTCGGCCACGTCGCCGCGCTCATCCTTGCTCACGATCGGGCGATCAGCCTCTACCCCGACCCCCGCCAGGCGGTGCGCTCGCAGTACTGGATGCTCGCGGTGATGGTCGGCTTCACGTCCCTGGCCCTGTGGCTGATCTCGGGGGCAGGATCGTGAACGCCATCCTGGCTCACGCGGGCCACTGGACCACCTCGCTCATCTACCTGGCTCCGGTCCTGCTGATCGTGCTCGCCCTGCTCTGGCAGCGCATCCGCGACCGGCGTGCCGGACGGGCTCCTGACCAGCACGACGAACCGACACTCGACGACATCCTCGACGGAAAGAAGCAGCAATGACCACTCGTATCGGGCTGATCGCCCTCACCCTCAGCGGACTCCTACTTGCCGGTTGCGGCGGCTCCAGCTCCGAGAAGCAATCGACCACCAAGCCGTCGGAGAAAGCGCTGCAGTCGGTGTCCGGCAAGCTGCGCAACGAACTGCGAAGTGCCACCCGCGTCAACCCTGCACAGTTCCCGTCGGCCAAGGGCAAGACGCTGCAGCAGGTCTCCGACAGCCTGACCGGCACCGGCACCACCCTGGGCCTGGCGAGCTCCATCTTCACGCCGGGGATCAACCGGCTGGCGTTCGGTGTCATCGACGGCGAGAACCGCTATGTCTACGCCCCGACGGTGGTCTACACCGCTGCCACACCGACCGAGCAGGCTCGCGGCCCGTACCCCGCTCCTGCGGATCTGCTCGTGACCGACGCGCCGCACCGCAGCCAGAACGCAGCGAACCCCAAAGACCTTTTCGCCGCCATCTACGCCGCGCAGGTCCCGTTCCCCAAAGCGAAGCAGTACGCCATCCTCGTGGTGTCGAAGGTGGGCAAGGACCTGATCGGCGCGGGCGTCAGCGTCAAGGTTGTCCCCAAGGCCAAGGACCCCGTAGCGAAGGTTGGGGAGCCCGCTCCACGGGTGGAGACAGACACCCTCGCCTCGGTTGGCGGAGACAAGGCGTTGCTGGACACCCGGCGCCCGTTCGACGACATGCACGGCGTCTCGTTCAAGGACGCCGTCGGCAAGAAGCCGGTCGCGTTGCTGTTCGCCACCCCGCAGCTCTGCCAATCACGCGTCTGTGGGCCCGTGGTCGACATCGCCGCGCAGCTGAAGGCCAAGTACGGCGATCGCGTGACCTTCATCCACCAGGAGGTCTACAAGGACAACGACGTGGCGAAGGGCCTGCGCAAGCCGCTTCAGGCTTTCGGCTTGCCGACGGAGCCATGGCTCTTCGTGGTCGGGACCGACGGCAAGGTCGTGGAGCGGCTCGAGGGATCGTTCGGGCTCAACGCATTTGAGGCCGCGCTCCAGTCGGCGCTGAAGAAGGAGGAGGCGCCGTAGCCGCAGCCCCCCGTCGCCTGAGGTGTTGCGTTTTCGCACGCACGACTCCTGCTTTCGCGCGAGCCGCAGCCACGCGGCGGTGTCTGCCCGGGGCCTCATTCGTATGACCGTACGGATGTTGGTATGATGGCGGGTATGACCGGCGACACCTGCGACCTGCTCTGCCTCGATCTGCCGAAGGCTGAGGCCATGCGCGACGCCCTGCCTGCTCCCGAGGCCCTGGACGACGCGGGCGCCGCGTTCAAAGCGCTCGGCGACCCGACGCGGCTGAGCGTCGCGCTCGCCCTGGCCGCCGGCGGTGCGGCTTGTGTCTGCGACCTGGGTTGGGTGATCGGGCGTCCGGAGAAGCTGGTCTCGCATCACGTCCGGCAGCTGAAGGCCGCCGGCCTCGCCCGCTCCGAGCGGCACGGCAAGATGGTCATGTACGAGCTCACCGACGCGGGCCGGACGCTGCTGAGCGCCGCACCGGTGCCAGCAGGGTCGCGGTCGTGAGCGCATTCGAGTTGTCCGTCGTCGCCGATGGCCCCAACTTGACGGCATCCCCGACCACGCCCCCGTCGATCTCCAGGGAGCGATACGGGGAGCTGGCTACCCGCGCGCGCCTGCTCTCCTGGTTGTCGATGGTTGTCATCACCGCCGAAGCGGTCGTCGGCATCGTGGCCGGGTTGATCGCGGTGTCCATCGCCCTGGTCGCCTTCGGCCTGGACTCGGTCATCGAGGGCTTGGCCTCCGGGATCATCATCTGGCGCTTCACCGGCAGCCGCACCTTCATCCAGGACGCCGAGAACCGGGCGCAGCGGCTTGTCGCCGCCCAGTTCTTCCTGCTGGCCCTGTACGTGGCCTTTGAGTCCGTTCGCGCTCTCATCGGCGGCCAGCATCCCGAGACGTCCTACGTCGGCATCGCTCTCGCGGTCACCTCGGCCATCACCATGCCCTTGCTCGGTCAGGCCAAGCAGAAGATCGCCGTCGAGCTTGGTTCGTCGGCCACAGCCGGCGAAGGCCGCCAGAACATGCTCTGCGCATATCTGGCCGGCGCCCTGCTGGTCGGCCTGCTCGGCAACGCGCTAGTAGGCGCCTGGTGGCTTGACCCGTTTGTCGGCCTTGCGGTCGCGTTCGTCGCCGTCAAGGAAGGCATTGACTCCTGGAAGGGAGAGAGCTGCTGCACCAGCTCGCCGCTGGAAGGCTTCGCGGTCGACTCCTGCGGAGCGGACGACTGCTGTGCCTGAGCTGGCCCTGGCCCTATTCGGCACCTATGTACTGCTCGCCTTCGGCTGGCGCTCCTGGTTGCAGGCGAGGCGCACCGGCCACACAGGCTTCGTCGGGATTAGCGGCCGACCGGGATCGGCTGAGTGGACTGGCGGTGTCGCGTTCGTCCTCGCGCTCCTTCTGGGACTCAGCGCCCCCGTCCTGCAGCTCGTCGGCGTCCTGGAACCTGTCGAAATGCTTGACGGAACGGCCGGCCACCTTGCCGGCGTCGCGCTGGCCGTCTTCGGCACGATCTGCGCAATGGCCGCCCAAGCGGCGATGGGCACCTCATGGCGGGTCGGGGTCCGTGAGGACGAGCAGACCGGCTTGGTGACCGACGGCCCGTTCGCCGTCGTCCGCAACCCGTTCTTCGCCGCAACCATCCCGACCGCCCTCGGCCTCGCGCTCATGGTCCCCAATGTGTTCGCCTTCCTTGCCGTCGCCGTCCTCTTGGCCGCTGTCGAACTGCAGGTCCGAGTCGTCGAGGAGCCGTACCTGCTCGCCACCCACGGCGACGAGTACCGGCGCTACATGACACGGACAGGACGGTTCTTCCCCGGTCTCGGGCGCCTATAGACGATTGCCGACAAGCCGCCCGGCCTTCCCGCCAGCCGGGCTCGTTCGCTCCACGGCCGGCGGTGCCTCCGCTGGGACCTGGTCGATCGGTCAGAGGTTGATGCCGAGGGTCTTTGCTCCCCAGATCCACAAGGCGTAGGCGAGGGCTGTGACCGCGCAAGCCAGAAGGAGAGACACGGCGAAGCCCAGTCCGGCGCGAAGGGACAAGGGCAGCGCGACGAAGAACGCCAGCGACGGGACGATGACCCAGAGGATGGACCACGACAGCGATGCGACCTGAGCGCCATCGTGAGTGTCGCGGTAGAGCCACACGATTGCCAGAATCGAGGTCAAGGGCAGGGAAACCAGGATGGCGCCCAAGAGCGTGGATCGTCGCGCGGCCTCACTGGCGAAGGCAATGACCAAGCCGGAGATGGCCGCTTTGAGCAAGAGGTACATCGAGCGGTCTGCGTCAGACTGTCGCCGTGGCTGGTGGCGTGGCTGGGCGCGGCGCCAGGGTTCGGTGCTCGCCGTGGTGGCGGATCGCGGCGAGCAGGTCGACCATGTGGTGATCGTGCAGGCGATAGAAGGCGCGCCGACCGTCCCGGCGGACTTGGACAGCGTGCAACTGGCGTAGCACCCGCAACTGCTGCGAGGCTGCGGTCGCCGTCATCTCGCACGTCGCAGCGAGCTGCTCAACGCTCAGCTCAGCTTCGATCAGGGCGTACAACAGCCGAAGACGACTCGGCGCGGCAAACGCAGCCATCGCGTCGGCCAGGCGCTCGGACTCGGAGACCCCAACAGGCTCGACCACGGGTGTGTGTTCTGCCGGATGCGGCACACCGACGACAGTAGCACGTCTGCACACTCATGCAGATGTGGTGTCCATCGCCGCAGTCAGGGGTGTGCCGGACCGCACCCGCCGCCGCCCCGATTCGTCCGGGTCGTTGTGCAGGCCGGCCTAACCCCGCAGCTTCTCGATCTTCGTCTTTCCGCCGTGCTGCAACTCCAGATCGAGCGTGCGCTGCTGGTCGGAGAACCCCTTGTAGTCGAGCTTGGCGACCGTGCCTGCCGGGATCAGGAGGTTGGGATGCCGGAAGGTCATCATGCCGCTCGGCGTCATCCGCTCGAACTTCAGGTCGTAGCGGCCGAAGCGCACGTCGTAGGTGGTGGCCTTGGCCTTCTTCACCCCGCGCGTGTCGATGTCGAACTGGTAGTTGGGCTTGTCCAGCCGTACGGTGAGCTTCGAGCCGCCGGTCATGCGCTTGGCCTTCAGCGCAAAGTCGTAGCTGTCCGGCGCGTCCTCGATGCCGACCCGCAGTACGGGTGATTCGTTGTGCGCTGGGTCGGTCCGCAGCGACACGCGCGAGCCGTCGCCTGCGAAGTGCAGCTTGACGCTCTCACCTCGCCGCAACGCGATCCCCTCGGCGGCGACGCGATCACCCGGACCGATGAACTCCAACCGCTCAACGACCGGTCTGCGGATCTCGGCGCCGTTGACCAGCACGGAGATCGGCCGGTTCGCAGGGATCAGGTACACCGGCTCGGCGTCCTCCTTCCACGTCTTGTTGCTCAGCCGTCGCAGGACCTGAGCGCTGGGGATCTCGTTGACGATCCTGCGGTTCACGTAACCCGTACGCCGACCCTTGGCATCAGTGACCAGGACATGCGCGTGGTTGGTGGCATCCCCCTCCAGGGCGATCTCATTGAACTGCTGCGAACCTGCTTCGGAGGTGCTGCGGTTCTTGCCGTTGCAGAACGGGCACGGCACAAGCCCCTTCGGCGTGACACCGGGATACAGAGCCAGGTTGCTCTCCTGCCCCTGCCCGCCGTAGACCTGCTGAGGGTCGGCGGGGTTGGACTGGGCGATGAACTTCCACGCGTTGGCGTGCCTGTCGAACGAGACGGCCCGGGTGATGCCGGGGTAGTTGTTGTCGTACACCAGGACGGCGAATCGGCCATCGCCGCGGTCCTCCACGGCGTACGGGGTGATGGCGTGCCCGCCCCCGCCATAAGTGCGGAACAGGCCCAGAACGTAGAGCGGCTTGTGCGCCCTCATGCCTTTGATCAACGCGTCGAGGATGTCGTTGGGGGTCCCCGGGATTGCCTTCTGCCGGATCGCGGGGAGCTCCTGCAGCGCGCTGCCCTGGGCGATCGTGCGCTGCAGCGCGGCATTGCCGGTCAGTGCGAGCTGCGCGGGCGATGCGCCGCCGAACCCTTCGGGATACAGCTGTCGCCCGTAGAACCGGGAGGCCGACAGCGCCATGCCGAAGCAATGGCCCGCCGCCAGCGCATCGTTCTCCTCTTCCATCCACGCTCGCGCGGGCGGGATCAGGAGACAGGTGTTGCCGGTACCGCTCGTGCACACCTCGCTGCCGAACAGGCCCTCGACCGCAGCGGGTGTCAGGTTCTTGACCGCAGCCCCCGTGCCGTAGTTCTCGAACGCAAACCCGTCGGCCGGGGGACGGAAGCCCGTGTCGACGATGATCGTGCCGGTGGGTTTGTAGTTCCCCACCGCTCCCGCGGAGGATGCCTGCGGTGTCGTGCCCTGAAGGACCTGGACGTCGGCGGCGTCGCGCTTGGGCGCCGATGAGCCTCCGCATCCTGGCATCGTCATCAGGCACCCCACGACGCCGATGATCAGGACAGATGCAAACCGCGGATTCACTGGCTCACCATCACGAGCATCGTGGCACGTTTCCTGTCGTCGTTGTCTCGGTTGGCCGTGCCGAACATCGTCACGGTCCACGCCCCCGCAGAGACGGATGACGCCAAACTAACATTACAATGTCTGTTAGTATGAGGTTATGGCCGATGACCATTGTGACTTGCTCTGTCTTGATCTCCCTCGCGCGGAGGCGCTGCGTACCACCCGGCTCTCCACTGGCGAGGCAGATGTCGCGGCCGCCGGGGCGAAGGCGCTGGGCGACCCCACCAGACTCACAATCGCTGCGGCGCTACGAGAGGGGGGCGAGCTGTGCGTCTGCGATCTGAGCTGGGTGTGCGAGCGGGCTGAGAACCTCGTTTCCCACCACGTCCGTGCACTGCGCAGCGCCGGGATCGTTTCGTCCCGCCGTGACGGCAAGATGGTCATGTACACGTTGACCGAGCACGGAGCGCAGCTTCTGGCCGCGGTGCTCGCGCCCCGCACGACAGCGACGGCGTGACCCCGCCCATCGCACTACCGATGATCCCCTCGGGTCCGCCCGGTGCGGCGGATCAGGTGGAGGTCGGGCAACCCACGGTCTCGGGACGCCGCTTTCGCGTCGACGGGATGGACTGCGCGGCGTGTGCCGCCACCGTGGAAAGGTCCGTCGCCGCGCTTGACGGCGTGCAGGCGGCGAGCGTGTCGTTCGGGACCGCCACGCTGACCCTGGACGGCGACGTGGCCGACACGACGGTGCTTGCCGCGATCAGCCGGGCCGGCTACCGGGGCCGCCCCGCACACGTCCGTGAGCCCGGTCCCACGCGCCCATTCTGGCGGCGCGACGCCCGGACATTGTCGACCACCGTGTCGTTGCCGATTCTCATGCTCGCAGTGGTGGCCTCGCTGTCCGGCGCGCCGCGGGCCGTAGCCGAGCCGCTGTACCTGCTCTCGATGGTGGTGGCCGGCTGGTCGGTCGCGCGGGCGGCCCTGGCCGGCCTGCGCCGCCGCAACCTGGACATGAATGTCCTCATGGCCACGGCCGCGATCGGCGCCGTGGCGATCGGCGCCTACGCCGAAGGGGCGGCGGTCCTGGTGCTCTTCGCCATCGGGACAATGCTCGAGGCGCTCGCCTTGGAACGCAGCCGCAACGCGGTCGAGGCCCTCATGGAACTGGCGCCCCGGGAAGCCCATGTCGTGTTCCAAGGCGAGGAACGCGTCGTCGCGGTCGAGGAGGTTGAGGTCGGCGACGGTGTGCGGGTCCGTCCTGGTGAGCGCATCGCCGTCGACGGCGTTGTCGCCGAGGGAGCGTCGAGCCTGGACCAGTCCCCGATCACCGGGGAGTCCGTCCCGGTCGACGTGACCGACGGGGACGTCGTATTCGCTGGCTCTCTCAACGTCCAGGGGACACTGCTCATCCGGGCCACGAAGCGGGCCGACGACTCAACCCTGTCGCGGATCGCCGCGCTCGTCGAGCAGGCCCAGGGCAGCCGCGCACCGTCTGAGCGGTTCATCGACCGTTTCGCACGCATCTACACCCCGATCGTGTTCGTCTCGGCGTTGCTCGTGGCGGTCGTGCCCCCGCTGGCCTTCGACGGCAGTTGGGACACCTGGATCTACCGCGCGCTCGCCCTCCTCATCGTCGCCTGCCCGTGCTCCCTGGTCATCTCCGTGCCCGTCGCAGTCGTCTCGGCCGTCGGTGGCGCCGCCCGCCGAGGCGTGCTCATCGCGGGAGGGCAGGCACTGGAGGACCTCGCCCGGGTCGATGTCGTGGCGATCGACAAGACCGGGACGCTCACCCTCGGTCTGCCGAGGCTGGCGAGCGTGGCTCCCCTGAGCGGACTCTCCGATGACGAGGCCCTCGCGTTGATGACGGCGATCGAGCAGCCGTCCGAGCACCCGCTGGCGGGCGCGTTCACCCGCGCCTCACGGGAACGGGCGCTGATCGTCGAGTCCGTGACCGCGTTCGCCGCCCTCCCCGGTCGTGGTGCCCAGGCCACCGTCGCCGGCCAGGCACTCTGGGCCGGCGGCCCCCGTCTGGCCGGTGAGCGCCTCTCGTCCGTGCCGCAAGAAGTCCTGGCGCTGCAGGAGCAGGGGCAGACCGCCCTCGTCCTCGGGCGAGGGGCGGAGGCGCTCGCCGTCTTCGGGGTCGCCGACACGCTGCGCCCGGAAGCCGCGGACGCGATCGCCGAGCTGGCAGGCGTCGGGATCTCGCGTGTCGTGATGCTCACGGGCGACAGCGAGCCCGTCGCCCGGCGCATCGCCGCCGCAGCCGGCGTACGCGAGTGGCGGGCCGATCTCCTCCCGGCCGACAAGCTCGCGGCCGTCCAGGCGCTGAGAGAGGACGACTCGGTTGTGGCGATGGTCGGCGACGGCATCAACGATGCGCCCGCCCTCGCCGCCGCCCGGATCGGCGTGGCAATGGGCGCGGCAGGCAGCGACGTGGCACTGCAAACCGCCGACGTCGCACTCATGTCCGACCAGCTGGACCGCCTGCCATTCGCGCTCGGGCACGCACGCCGTGCCCTGGGGATCATGCGCTTCAACGTCATCGTGTCGCTCGTTGTGAAGGGCGCTCTGGTGCTGCTCGCGCCGCTCGGGCTCGTCACGCTGATCGTCGCTGTCGCCGCCGACGTGGGCATGTCGCTGCTCGTGACGCTCAACGCCCTGCGCCTCCTGGGACACGACCCCAGCGCGGACTAGGGTGCTGGCAGCGCCTCCCCGTGCGTCTCGATCGTGAGCAGGCCTGACCGCTGGTGATCGACCTGCAGCGTGGTGTGGTCGATGTGGAAGTGCTCGTTGAGTTCGACTTCCATGGCCCGCCGGATCGTCGGCACGTCGCTTCCCTCTGCGACCAGGACGTGGGCCGACAAAGCAGGGAATCCCGAAGTCACCTCCCAGACGTGGAGGTCGTGAACCTCCCGGACGCCCTGTACTTCGATCAGCGCTTTGCCGATGGCGTCCGGGTCCAGGCCGCGCGGTGCCGCTTCGAGGAAGATGCGCGCGGAGTCTCGCAGGAGGCCGTAGGAGGCGTAGATCATGATCGCCGCGATCATCAGGGAAGCGATCCCATCCGCTTGATCGAACCCGGTCAGAAGAATCACGGCTCCAGCGATCGCGGTGAAGATGAACGCCGCCAGATCGGTGAGGAGGTGGCGGAATGCACCCTCGACGTTCAGCGACTGGCGGTTGGCCTTGGACAGCGCGTAGGTCGCGGCGAGGTTGACGAAGATCCCGAGGACCGCGACGACCAGCACTGCGGTCCCGCCCACGTTCGGCGGGTCGATGATCCGGTGGATGCCTTCGACGGCGATCACCATGCCCAGGACCAGGAGGGTCGCCCCGTTGAACTGGGCCGACAGGATCTCCACGCGCTTCCAGCCGAACGTCATCGCGCCCTTGGCGGGCCGGGCCGCAAGGCGGATCGCCACCAACGCGAGTCCCAGCGCGAGCGCGTCCGTGAGCATGTGCGCGGCGTCCGAGAGCAACGCCAAGGAGTTGACGACCAGCCCGACGACAACCTCGACGAGCATGAAGCCGACGATCAACCCGAGTGCGATGGCCAGCTTGCCGCGATCGGCGTCCGCGGAGACACCGTGTGCATGGCTGTGCCCGCCATGGTCGTGACCATGATCCTTGTGATCACCCATCGGGCGCTTCCTCCCGAGCAACGAAGTAAGCGAAAGAGATCTGCATCCGTTGAAACTTACGGCCATCCCTGCGTTCAGGGTGGACAGGCTTGTGCGGAAGCCCGAACCACGCTCACACAGCGTGAACCCGGCGGCCCGTTGCTTGGAGGGCGAACTCGACCGGCACGGCTGGACTTCCGACGCGGCACCAGGAGCAACTGAACGTTAGGCCGAATCCGTAACCGAGGCTTTGGTGACGGATTGGTCCCCACCCCGTGGCATACCTATCTGCGGCGCGTCTGCGCCTGAGGCTCAGCAATCACGCAAGCCTCATCCGCCCAAGGAGTCACTGTGCCCCGCAACAAGAAAGAGCAGCGCCAGGAAGAGATCATGTACGCCCTGTACGGAGGGACGAGCTCGCCCGACCCGTACGACGAACTCATCGCCGCGGAGGAGGAGCTCGCGCGGGATCTCGAGGAGATGCGGGTGCGGGCCTACGTCAAGAAGCTGGAGAAGCCGCACAGGCTGGCGATCCGGATGACGTTCGGAATGAAGCCGTACAAGAAGTACACGGTGCGCGAGGCTGCGCTGCGCATGGCCGTCTCGGCGACGCAGGCACAGCGGCTCCGGGGAGAGGCCCTCGAACAGCTCAACCGCCGGTACGGCGGGACGCGTCCGTCAACCACCCCTGCCCTTCGGGTCATCCAGGGCGGCGCCGTTCAGGGCGACGCGAGCGAACGCGACGCAGCCGCGTAGACGCCGCCCGTCCCATCGTGCAAGGCCACGAGAGCGAAGTCCGGAGCCCGCGCGCTAGGAGCGTGGCGGGCGGCCGGGCTTCGCCGCCGGCGGGGTCTCCGGACTCGCGTCGTACGCCCGCCCGAACTCCTCCATCGAGATGCCGAGTGCGCGTACGAAACGCACAACCGTGTCGAACGTGGGACTCGACCGGCCCTGCTCATGATCTCGCAGCGACGTGAGATGCACGCCGCTCGCCGTCGCAAGCTGCAGCTGCGTCAGGCCAGCCTGAAGACGGAGCGTCCGTAACGTATTCCCCAGGCGCCGGCGCCCGGCATCCGCGGTCCGAGATCGACCCACGCTCACGACGCCCCACGAGGACACGCGCGGGCCCGCGTAGACGAAGCGACTGAGCGCAGCTCAGCTGGCCCAGCATCGCGCTCAAGCCGCCGGGCCGTATCAAGGCAGGCGGCCCGCAGCGGATCGTCAGGGGCCAGAGCCTCCGCAGCCACTCGCTCACGGTCGGCAACACGCAGCAAAAAGAGCCGGTACTCGCTCGGCGACCCAGCCTGTGCCCGGATCCAGGTCTCAAACCGCTCGGTCATCTCGTCGGTCGTCAGCTCGCGCACACCCTCGAAGCTAGCCACACGCTCGGTCGCCTCCGCTCAAAGGCACCAGGCCTCCGACGTCCCGCCGTCGTTGTACTGCTCACACAGGCTGCGCATGACCAGTCGCGTCATCTGCTCGCGGACGTCATCGTCATCCAGCACCTCCTGCAGGATCAGGTCGCTGACGTCCTTGACCTGCAGCGTCGCGTTGATGAACACGTCCTCCTTGCCGCGGTCGAAGTCTTCGAAGGTGTTGTCCTGTGCCTGCGCGGCCAGGCCCTGCGCCTCGCCGATCTCCGCGGCCTTCTCGACGAGCTGTTACACATGCCGGCCTGCGTCCGCGTCCGCGAGCTCGGAGCCGAAGCGCTCGTTGAACAGGGCGACGAGCTGGCCGAGCAGCCCGAGGTCGATCTGAGCTCCGCCAGCGGGGCCTGTGCCGGTTCCGTGATGCTGCTGATCGGGCCGGGCTCGTCTTGGTCGGCCAAACGCAAGTCACGTACAGCGATTGCGTCAAGGTCCTGCCGAACGACGCGCTTGCGTACCGGCGGATCACCGTCGATCGTCCGCTCCGTGGAAGCTGGCGGATCGAACCCGGGGCCCGGTAGATGATCGCGCCGGCGTAGGCGGCTCAGTCGTTGTTGCGACTACGTCGTGCTGGTGCGCCAGGGGTGCCAGGCGACGAGGACGGCGATGAGTCCGGCGCCCAGGATGATGGCGGCGATGAGGAGGATGGTGTCGCGGGTGTCCCATCCGGAGTGTTGGGACGGGTTGCCGGCGGTGCCGAGCAGGCGTTGCTGCACGTTGTGCCAGTCGCTGGTGCTCATGTTCTTCCATGCGCTGCCGCGCATCCAGTTCCAGTCGCCCTGGCTGCCCATCATGGCGCTCCAGGTGGCGGAGTTCATCATCGGACCCCAGTTGCCCTGGCCGCCCATCATCGTTCCCCAGTCGCCGCGGTCCCATTGGCGGGCCTGGCCGCCGGACTGCGAGCCAGAGCCCATCATGCCCTGGCCGCCGTCCATCATCGAGCCCGGGGCCGTCGTGCGGGTGCCGGACGAGGTGCCGGCGTTGGCGCAGCCGACAAACCGGGCGCCGAGGACCTGGTGCATCCGCGACTCGGCCTGGCTGCCCATGACCGCGACCATGCGGGCGTTCATGGCTTCGTGGGCGCTCGTGGAGCCGATCATGCGGCCCATCACGAACTCGCCGATGTGGTCAAGGTCCTCGGTCGACAGGCTCTTGCAGGTCCGCTGACCGGACTGCACCTGATCGGCGAGCTTCTGGCCCGCCTGCTGCTCGGCCGCGACCGACGCCAGTGCCGGCGTGGCCGTGAGCATGAGTCCCACGGCAGCAGCGGCCACGATTGACGCGGCGCGACGAACGCTCATCGGTTCCACATGCCACCGCCCATCATGTCGCCGTTGTCCTGCCAATTGTGCACGCTGGAGGCCACCCACATGTGGTGGTGGCGGTGGGCTCGCACATCCACGTGGTGGCCGTAGCGCATCGCGCCCCAGTCGCAGTCATCCCACCAGGTGCCGGAGGCGGTGTGCACGCGCACGGTGTGATGCGTGCTCGTGCGCATGGAGAACCAGTGGTGCCGGCGGCTGGTGTGCCGGACGGTGCCCCGGAAGCGGTGGGTGTGACTGGCCGCCGCTCGGGCGCTGGGCGCCTGCGCTGCAGTGATCGCCGGCAGCCCAACCAGCAGCGCGGCGCTGAGGGCGCAAGCAGCTGCAGTCGTGCGGAAGCTGCGGTGTCGGCTCATGCCAGGAAACATATGGACAGGGATATAGACTGTCGTCCGTATGAATCCGCAGATCCGATCCGATCAACGCCTGGCCCTGTTCCGCGGGTTCGCCGACGGCAACCGGCTGCGCATCATCGAGCAGCTCACGCTCGGCGAGCAGCGGGTCGCCGACGTGGTCGGTGCCACCGGCCTGGCCCAGCCCAACGTGTCCGCCCACCTGTCGTGCCTGTGGGAGTGCGGACTGGCTCAGCGCGAGCGTCGCGGACGCGAGGTGCACTACCGCCTGGCCGACGGCGTCGCCGATCTCCTGGTGGCCGCCGATCTCATCCTGGACCGCACCGGCGAGCAGGTCGACGCGTGCGAGAACTACGGAAGCACCAGCTCGCGCGAGAGCGCGGCTTGAGCGCGAGCCTGCCGCTCACCGTCCACCCCGCCGCGCCCGCTGGATCTCGCTGGGCTGGACGACCGTCGAAAGAGTCGTCGGCGTGGCAGCCGGCATCGTGGCCGGGTCCGTTGCTCACGGACTTTGGGCTGTCCTCCGTCGTGGAAGGACTGGCCTCCGTCATCGTGATCTGGCGGTTCACCGGCTCACGCACCCACTCCGATTCCACGGCCAGGTAGGGGGGCAGCAGCCAGAACGACACGGCCACCGCTTTCTGGGCGGTGGTCTCGCTGATGAGCCGCCCGGTGCGCAGGGCACGCACCGGTGGCGGCCATCGTGCTACGCGTCTCCACGCAGCACAGCGACGCGCTCACGGAACTCGTCCGGCGTGATGTCGCCCTGCGCCAGGCGGCGTTCGAGGATCTGCTGCGGCGTGTCGCTCACCGCGGCCACGGAGCCGCCGGCAATCGCGGCGGCGTGGGGCTGGTTGTGGCTGGTGGAGCGCACGAGCCAGACAACGAGGACCACGATGGCGACGATGGCCAGGATCATCAGGACGCCCATCCCCCATCCCCAGCCGTTCATGTGGTCGCCGTCGTTGTACATCCGGTACTGCGCGAGCGTCAGGAAATCGGCCATCGGATGGCCTCCTTGAAATCGGTGGTGAGTGAAGTGTCCGCCGCCAGGAACGGCTAGGGAACCGGAGTTCCCCGCACATGACTGCGGCGGATCCAGCAGGCTGCGGCGCCGGCCAGTACTGGGCCGGCGCCGCTGGGGTTCAGCCCGGCTAGTTGCCGTTCATCATCGACCCGGGGGCCGTAGTGGTGGTCTTGGCCGAGTTGCTGCCGTACCACTGCGTGCGCCAGGCGCGCATCTGAGCGATCTCTGCGGTCTGGGCCTTGATGATCGCCGTGGCGAGCTTCTTCACGTCACCATCCTTGCCGTCCGCGAGCTCCCTGCGGGCCATGCGAATGGCGCCCTGGTGGTGGGGGATCATCTGGTCGATGAACGTCTTGTCGAACTGCTTGCTGTTCCTGAGCATCGACATGTCGCCGCTCATGCCCATCTCGGCCTGGCTCATGCCCATGTGATCGCCATGGCCCATGTCGTCGCCGTGGTCCATGTTGTTCATGTGGTTCATCTCGAGTCGCATGTTCTTCATGTCTGCGATCTCCGACTTCTGCGCGCTGATGATGTCGTCGGCCATCTTGCGGATCTCGGGGTGTTCGGCCTTGGACTGTGCGATCAGCGCCATGTCGATCGCGCCCTGATGGTGGGGGATCATGTCCGTGACGAACGCCGAGTCGGTCGTGTCGGCCGACGAGGAGGAGCTGGAGTGGTCGCTTCCGCATCCGGCCGCGAGCACGGCGAGGGCGCCGGCAGCCAGCAGGGCGGCGAGGAGGATGAGCTTTCGATGCATGTGCGGTCCTTTTCGTTCAGATGAGGTCGGGAGCGCGGCCCATGGGCGGGCGCGCGGAGTTACGGCGTCGCTTGAGGCGACGCAGCACGAACTCAGAGCTGAAAGACCTGCAGGCCCGGCGGGCCAGCCCGGGCACAGGGCGCGGGGACGAGCGTGACCAGCGCAAGCCGCACCACACCCGCGCGTCGGACCGGCCAGCGGACGGGCAGCCACGAGCGCGGGGCTCCGGCGACGGCCGAGATCACCGCGACACCGGCCAACGCCAGCACGGCGACGCATATCGTCATGCCGTCACCCATGTGATCGCCGCCCATCGCCGAATGCGCGACGGTGACAACACCGGCCAGCGCCAGCACGGCCGCGACAGCGGCCACGCGACGCCGCTGACGGCGCAACACGGAGTTGATCAGCACGAACACACCACCGATTGTACGGGCGGTCCTGACCCGACGGCGCATCTGCGATCGCTGCTCTGCGCACGCCGGACCATGTCGGACACCCCGGTCATCCCTGTGATCCCAGGTTGCGGCGCAGGAGCCAGACCACCGCTGCTCCGAGCACGAGCAGCCACAGGAGGGCGAGCCCGAGGGCGCCCCAGGCATGGAAGGCGGATGAAAAGGCCCCGTCGATCACCACGCGGCCGGCGCCGAAGTCGGGGAAGGCGACCGCGACACCGCCGGGGGTGCCGTCCCCGAACATCGGGTTCTGCAGGATCCCGGTGCCGAGCATGGCGAGGAAGAGCACGAGATACGTGGCGCCCAGCGGGCCGAGGGCCGCGCCGGCCAGGGCCCCGATGCACGCGTACGTCAGCCCGGCGAGCAGGTTGCCGAGCGCGAAGACCGGCCAGGAGGACGGGGTGAAGCTGAGCGCCGTGACCGCGAGTGAGACCGTCAGCGCCAGCCCGGTCGCCATGACCAGGATGAGCAGCCGTGGCAACAGGGCTTCCGTGGGCTGGAACCCGGCGACGACCAGCCGCCGGTCTGCGCCCCGGGCCGAGCGCATGATGAACGCCCCGCACAGGCCGGCCAGGAACGCGACGGTGATCGTGACCATTGACGCGCCGTGCACCTCGCGCATCGTCGTCAGGAGTTGCTCGCCGCCGGGCAGCCCGATCCGCCGGGGAGTCGGCTCGCTTCGCGCGATCGCGCGGGTGATGAAGAAGAACGGCAGCACCACCAGCAGGACCAGCAGCAGCGGCCGTCGCGCCTGCTCGCGCAGGCCCAACCGGGTTGCCGTGAGCACGCGCGCGTTCACGCGCGCCTCCGGCATGAGATGGCGAAGACAGCCACCGCGAGGAGGAGCGCCGCAGCGGTGGATGCGCCCAGCCAGATCCACGCTCCCGTAGCCGAGCCTTCACCGAGGCCGGCAGCGATCAGCACATCGGCGGCCTTACGGCTGACCGCCCACACTGGCGGACTGCTCGACATGCCGGGGCCGGAGAAGGTGTCCAGCAGGAAGATGAACGCGACGATCAGCGAGCCGTTCAGCGGGTCGCGGACCACCGACCCCACGATGACGCCAACCGCCACGTAGATGAGCGCGAACGCCAGGATCGCCGCGGCGGCATGGAGGGGGTGCGCCACGCCGGTGCGCAGCATCAGGGCGATGAACGCTGTGCCGCAGGCCAGAGCAGCGAGGCCCGCAGAGGCCCCGATTCGCGCGGCGGCGAGGCGCCAGGGACGCACGCCGGCCAGGGCCAGGCGCCGGTCTGCGCCGCGCGAGGAAGCCGCCTCGAAGAAGCCGAGGGTGCCCGCGACGAACGCCGCGGCCCAGCCGGCCCCCAGCGCCACCGCGGCGTCACCGGCCAATGACCCGCCGAGCACGCGCGCGAAGTCGCTCAGGACGTCGGCTGCCGCGATGACGAACAGGGCCGGCACCGTCACGAGCAGCGCGAGGGTCAACGGGCTGCGCAGCGGCTCACGCAGGAACAGCGCGGCACGCATCACGCCACCTCACACACGCCGTCGCGCAGCTCGTAGATCCGCGATAGGCGTTCTCGCTCGGCGAGCAGATGACTGACCACGAGAATCCCCATCCCGGCCTGACGGCGATCCTCCGCCATCGCCCAGAACGTCAGGTACGTCTCCCAGTCAAACCCGGCATACGGCTCATCGAGCAGCAACAGGCGCGGTTCGTGCAGCATGGCGAGCAGAAGGTTCAGCTTCTGCCGGGTGCCGCCAGACAGCTGGTCGACGCGGTGGTCGATGTACCGCGCAAACCCGAGCTGGACGAGCAGCTGGTCGCGCGAGCGTACGGACTGCTCCTCGCTGAGCCGGTACGCCGTGGCGAAGAGCTGCACGTGCTCGCGGACCGTGAGCTTCTCCCAGAGCAGCGGCTGCTGCGGGCAGTAGCCGAGCCGTCCGTGCAGCTGCACCTCGCCGCCGTCACGGCCGAGAAGACCGACGATGATCTGCATGAGCGTGCTCTTTCCGGAACCGTTCTCGCCGACCAGGCCGATCAACTCGCCTGGAGCCACGTCCAACGAGGCCCCCCGAAGCACCTCGGTCGTGCGGCGATGCCATGGCAGCCCGGACCGGAAGGACTTGCGCACGTCGCGGACCGCGAGGACCGTGTCCTGGGCGGGAAGCGTTCCGAGTGTCACTGGTGATGCGCCTCGTGAGGAGTCGGCGCGCCGGGCCGGTCGCTTGACTGGCTTCCATCAGAACCTGTCAGTGCCGGCCCGATCACGAACGCCGACAACGCCCACACGACCGCCATCAGCGCCAGCAGACCCGCCGGGACTCGCCACCCGCCGGTGCGGTCGTGGATCCGGCGCAGCATGGGGATCGACAACAACAGGCCGAGCAGCCCGAACAGCAGCGTGCCGGTGACCCCCGCGAGTAGGGCCGCTCCCGCCAACGGCCCTGCATGGTGCAGGACATGCGGGGCCACGCCCAGTACGACCGCGGCTGTCGCAGCAATCGCAGCTTTGAGGCGGCTGACCGGTCCGCGGGGACCTGCTGGCGCGTCAACCGGCGCGCCGACCAGCGGAGTGGTCATGGCGAGCCATCGCCCGTACCGCCCATCATCAGCATCATCGCGGCCATCATCACGACGCATCCGACGACCGGTACAAGAGCGAGCGCACTGCCGCTGATCAGCGCGATGAGCCCGACGCCCGCGATCATGACTGCGCACAGCCACATGTGAACCCCGTGTCCCCGCATCGCCTGACTCCCTTTTGTCGACAGAGAGGGAGAGTACCCCGTGGGGGTACATAGGGAAGGTGGTGAAATGCCCGATCTCGGCTCGGCAAATTACGGACGGCGTCGAGTTGCGATCTCGGACGAGCGCCCGCTCTTCGCCCGAGCGCCTCGCCGACCCCGGGAGGAGCGGGGCACTACGCTGGACCATCCGTGTCGGGAGATCGCCATCGCCATGTGTTGCGGCTGCCTTGCTGCGGTCGAGGCACGCGCTCCGACGGCGGCCCTGAGTCGAGGTGGTCGTGAGCACGTTCGCGTTCGCCGACCTGGCGGGCTTCACCGCCCTTACCGAGGCTCACGGCGACGAGACGGCGGCGGACGTCGCGCAACGGTTTGCGGAGCGCGTCGCTGACGTGCTGCCCGATGGTGCCGAACTGGTCAAGACCATCGGCGACGCCGTGATGCTCCGCTTCGACGATCCGTCGTCGGCGGTGCGCACCGGAGTGCTCCTGTCAGGCGGCGGCCTGGGAGACGACGCCTCGCCGGCTGTCCGGGTGGGAATGCACACCGGGTCGGCAGTGCAGCGCGGCGCCGACTGGTTCGGTGAGGCGGTCAACATCGCTGCCCGGGTCACGGGGCAGGCACGCGGCGGAGAGACCCTGCTCAGCGACGCCACCAAGCAGCAGTCAGCGGGCCTCGTGGATGTCGTCTTTGATCGGCTTGGACCGGTCGACCTGCGCAACGTCCACACGCCGGTAGAACTGTGGCGGGCTCGGCGAGTCGACACCGGCCGGGCCACGCCGGTCATCGACCCGGTGTGCCGGATGGCGGTGGACCCGTCCAAGGCGGCCGGCAGCCTCGAACACGCCGGCACCTCCTACACGTTCTGTTCGCTCACCTGCGCGGCGCTGTTCGCCACCGACCCGGAGCGCTACAGCGCCTGACGTGCAGGCCGCCATGCGCACGTGGCTGCAGCGCGCTACGGCTTCTTCGTCTTGAAGCATTTCGTGCTGGTCGTGCCGCTCTTGGTGGTGGAGCAGGCGACGGGCGTGCCGCCCTTGCCGTTGGCGGCCTTCAGCGCGGTGGTGTCCGGCACGCGGGGAACGCCGTCGGTATGGCCGTAGGCGATGGCGATGTTGTCGTCCTTGGCTAGGACGTGGGCCGCCGGGTCGGTGACGATCTTGCCGTTGACGTACACCGTGAGCGGCTTGTCGGCGGTGGCCTTGAGGCCGCCGATGTGGTCGGGGCCTAAGCCCACGCCCCAGACGGTGAAGAGATCACCGAGCGTGGCACGGAACGGCTTGTCGGCCTCCATGTGGATCACGCCACTGGAGTCATGCGTGTGCAGGGCCAGCTCCACATCCTGGGACTCATCGACGCCGATGTTCTTTGCCACGGGCACGAGCAGGCCGTCGTTGTAGATGTGGAGCAGTTCGTGAGTGTGAAAGGTCTCCTTCCCGGTGGCCGGAAGGTGCAGCGGCGCCACACGCTGCTTGATGCCCGCGTACTGGGCCGGCCAGGGCGGTGCGGTCATGAGCATCCCCGGCCCACCGACCACCGCACCGGTGTCCGTCCTCGACGGTCCGCTTCCGCCACAAGCAGTAAACCCGACCACGGCTAGGGTCACGGCGGCGACGAGCAGCCCGGCCCGCTGAAGTCGCCTGATACGCATGGGAGCCACGGCCCGGGCTAGCGCTTGTTGAGGATCGCGGCGCGCGCCTGATAGTCCTCGGGCGTGATGTCGCCCTGGGCCAGACGGCGGTCAAGGATCTGCGCCGGGGTCTCGGACGCGGCACCGGTCAGGCCGGCCGGAGCAGGGGACGCGTGATGGGAACCGGTCGAGTGCACCACCCAGACCACCAAGACGACGACGGCGACGACAGCGATGAGCATCAGAGCGCCCATACCCCAGCCCCATCCATTGTCCATGTGGTCCTGGTACATGCGGTACTGGGCGAGCGGGATCAGGCTGAGCACGAGGTGTTCCTCCTAGGCAAAGGACGGAGTCGATTGTCGCTACGGCCAGCGCGTGTACAACCGGGGTTTCCCGCAGGCTTGTGCCGTGGCGCGCCGGTTCCCGCGGCCTTGATCATTTCTTGATCGAGTGCCCTCTGGTGGCTTGACCGCGGCCGCCTACCCTCGAAGAGGTCTTGGAAAGGAGACCTCTGATGATGAATGGATGGGACAATGGAATGGGTACGGGAGGCTGGGTCATGATGGTTGTGCTTTGGATCGTGCTGATCGGCGTGATCCTGTGGGCAATCTCTCGACTGCTGCCTTCCCGCCGGACGGACGCGCAGGGTCACAGTGTGCGGGAGCCGGAAGCTCCCCAGGAGATCCTTGATCGCCGTCTCGCGCTCGGTGAGATCGACACTGCGACCTACGATGCGCTGAGCCGCAAGCTCGGGACCGGCGCCGGGACGGGGGGTGGCTGAGATGCGACGCAATCCTCTTCTCGCCGGGGCGGCTCTGGTCCTCGCAATCATTGCCCTGGGTGGATCCGCGGGCTACGCGATTTCCAGCGCAAGTTCCCACCGCAGCGGCGGCGTCATGGGCGCTGTCCCCGGCCTGATGATGGGCACATCCGGCGCGGGCGGGAACGATGCCCCGGTCAGCAGCCTGGCCGGTGCCCGGTCGCAAGCACAGTCGTTCGCCGACCGACTCGGCCTTCGTGTCGACGAGGTGATGCAGTTTGAGCGCAATTACTACGCCAAGCTCGTTGACGAAAAGGGCAACGGTGCCACCGAGGTGCTCATCGACCCCGCGAGCGGGCGCGTCTCGCTGGAGTACGGGCCCGCGATGATGTGGAACACCCGATACGGCATGTCCAACGGACGCGGCATGAACGCTGGTGGAGGCCACGGCTCGATGATGGGCAACGGTCGGACCGGCGGCATGATGGGCGACAGCTCGACCGCCGGAATGATGGGCAGCGGCCGGGCCGGCTCGATGATGAGCAACGGCAGGGCCGGCTCGATGATGGGCAGCGGCAGGACCGGCGGAATGATGGGCGGAGCGACGGGGTCGGCCGGGGTCGGCCACCCGGTGTCCATCGCGCAGGCCCGGGTGCTGGCACAGAAGTGGCTGGATGCCAACGAACCGGGCGTTGCGGTGGAGACGGCCGGTGACCGCTTCCCGGGCTACTACACGCTCGAGACGCTGCGAGGTGGCAGGATCGAAGGCATGATGTCCGTCAACGCTCAGACCGGTGCCGTATGGCGTCATGTCTGGCACGGCGCGTTCGTGGCCAAGGGGTGAGCACGAAAGCCGGAGGACCCGGAGGCGACCAGGGCGTACTGCACGCCCGGGTCGGCGACGATGAGCCCGCCCTGGTCAAGGTCATGACGGCCTACCTGGAACGCGAAGGGTTCCAGGTGGCCAGCGCCCTGGACGGCGAGGCGGCGATCAAGCTCGCACGCGAGACTGACCCTGACGTCGTGATTCTGGACGTCATGCTCCCGGGGATCGACGGGATCGAAGTGTGCCGCCAGATCCGCGGCTTCAGCAGTGCGTACATCGTGCTGCTGACCGCTCGCGCGGAGGACACGGACAAGATCGTCGGGTTGTCCACCGGAGCTGACGACTACGTCACCAAGCCCTTCTCCACCGGAGAGCTGATGGCACGGATCCGAGCAATGCTGCGCCGGCCACGCACCGGCGCTCCGGCCGATCAGGCTCAGCGGTCGTTCGGGGCGCTGATGATCGACCCGGTCGCCCGGGAGGTTCGGGTCGGCGACGAGGAGATCGAGCTCACCCCGCGGGAGTTCGCCGTGCTCGAAGCGCTCTCCGGTAGTCCACGTGTGGCGTTCACGCGCGAGCAGCTCATCGAGCATGTCTGGGGAGCGGACTGGTTCGGCGATGACCACGTCGTCGACGTGCACATCGCCCACGTGCGCTCCAAGCTCAACGACGATCCGGGAGAGCCGCGATACATCAAGACGATCAGGGGAGTCGGCTACCGGATGGGCACCGGCGAGTGATGCGCCGGCGACTGCGTGACAGCCTCGCCGCGAAGCTGCTCGTCGGCCAGCTGCTCGTCGTCGCTGCCGGCGCGATCACGCTGCTGCTGACGGCGGTCGCGGTGGGGCCGGGCATCTATCGCCGCCATGTTCGTGCGGCGCTGGGGACGCTCCCGGACGATGTGATGCACCACCTCAATATGGCGTTCGGGAACGCCCTGCTCATCTCCCTGGCGATCGCCACCGTCGTCGCCGTACTCACTGCCATTGCGGTCAGCCTGTTCACCTCCCGGCGCGTCGTGGCACCGATCCGGGAGATCGCGGAGTCGTCAGAGCGGATCGCCCGCGGCGCCTACGAGGAGCGTGTCCCAGTGGCGGGCGGAGACGAGCTCGCGGAACTCGCCGTGGCGTTCAACGAGATGGCCGACTCCCTGCAGGGCGCTGAACAGCGCCGCCGCGAGTTGCTCTCCGACGTGGCGCATGAGCTGCGGACGCCGTTGGCGACCATCGACGCGTACCTTGATGCCCTCGATGACGGTGTCCTGCCCGACGACCACGAAGCCCGCGCCACACTTCGCGCCCAGACCCAACGGCTCGGCCGCCTCGCCGAGGACCTGCAGCGCGTCTCGCGCGTCGAGGAGCGCCAAGTCGAACTGCACATGAAGCCTGAACGCCCCCAGGATCTGGTGGAAGACGCTGTGCGTGCTGCGAACCCCGCCTTCGCCCTACAGCACATCATGCTCACCGGTGACTGCGCCGATGACCTCCCGAGTGTCGACGTCGACCGCGACCGCATCGGCGAGGTACTCGCCAACCTGGTCGAGAACGCACTGGGGCACACGCCTTCAGGCGGGCACGTCACGGTGCGGGCAAGCCAGGATGGACCGGACGTGCGACTGCAGGTCATCGACGACGGCGACGGCATCGCCGAGCAGGACCTGGAACGCATCTTCGAGCGCTTCTACCGCGCCGACGCGGCGCGCGACCGAGCCCACGGGGGCAGTGGGCTGGGCCTCGCCATCGCCCGGGCCCTCGTCGAAGCTCATCACGGCACCATCAGCGCCCAGAGCGACGGCACCGGCCACGGTGCGGCTTTCACGGTGACGCTCCCGTCCGCTGGGCGTCGCGCAATGTCGAACGGGTCGTCCTGAAGTCATTCGGCCGTTGGTCCGCGGGCGGCTCTGGTACCTTTCAGCCCGCAAACGCCGAGCCCCGGGCACACAGCCGGGGGGCGGGGGACCCAAAGCAGTTCTTGGGGCTAATCACACCGACCTGTGACGCGCTGCTCTTTCAGCGCGAGCCCGACAGCTAACCCCGTAGGCCGACGAAAGAGGTTCCTTGTGAAC
>CAZXNX010000004.1:0-24946 GCA_964642225.1 uncultured Solirubrobacteraceae bacterium
GGGCGGCGTCGCGCAGCGGCAGGTCGGCGGCCCGGCCGCCGCGCCTGGGAGGCGCCGGCGGCGGGTCCTCGGGACCCGGTCCGTCGGTCGGCCACCAGCCGCGCCACAGGTCGTGCCCCTCCTCGCTGCGGAGCATCGCGCCGATCAGGACGAGCGCGCCGGCGATGTGCACGGCGACGATCAGGGCGATGGCGGCGACCTGCGGGCTGACCATGGGGAAAAGCGTATCCCCTACTCGGAGCCCAGTCGCGCCCGCATCGCGGCCATCGTCAGCACCGCCGCGGCCGCGTGGCCGCCGGAGTCGCGCTTGCCGCCGTCGGCCCGGGCGATGGCCTGGTCCATGTTCTCGGTGGTGAGCACGCCGAAGGCGCAGGGCACGCCGGTGCGCAGCTGCACGTCCTGGATGCCGCGGGCGGCCTCGCCGCACACGTAGTCGTAGTGCGTCGTCTCCCCGCGGATCACGGCGCCGACGCACGCGACGCCGTCGTAGTGCCCCGACTCCGCCGCGTACTTGGCGGCCAGGGGCAGCTCGAACGCCCCGGGGACCTCGAAGACGTCGACCTGCGCGGCGCCCCCCTTCTCGAAGGTCGCGGTGGCCGAGGCGATGAGCCGGTCGGCGAGGTCGCGGTAGAAGGTCGCGACGACGATCGCGTAGCGCGGCTGGGCTCCCGCGCTCACGACGACGCCTCCTGCTCGCGCTCGGCGTCGAGCTCGCGCTCCTTGTGCAGCATCTCCTCATCCAGGTTGAGGCCCTGATGGTGGACGGGATGGGGGTTGTGCCCCATGCGCTCGACCTTCGTGCGCATGTACGCCTCGTTGTGCTGGTTGGGCGCGTGGGAGATCGGCAGCTGGGAGGTGACCGACAGGCCGTACCCCTCCAGCCCGCGGATCTTCGCCGGGTTGTTGGTGAGGATGCGGATCGAGCCGAGCCCGAGGTCCACGAGGATCTGCGCGCCGATGCCGTAGTCGCGCAGGTCGGCGGGCAGGCCGAGCGCCTCGTTGGCCTCGATCGTGTCCATCCCCTCCTCCTGCAGCTTGTAGGCGCGGAGCTTGTTGAGCAGCCCGATGCCGCGCCCCTCCTGGCTGAGGTAGAGCAGGACGCCGCGGCCCTCCTCCTCGATCATGGCCAGCGCCGACTCGAGCTGCTGGCCGCAGTCGCAGCGCAGCGAGTGGAAGACGTCGCCGGTCAGGCACTCGGAGTGCACGCGCACGAGCACGTCGTCGGCGCCGTCGACGTCGCCCTTGACGAGCGCGACGTGGTGCTTCTCGTCGACGAGCGAGCGGTAGCCGACCACGTTGAAGTCGCCGAACGTCGTGGGCAGGCGGGTGGTGACGACGCGCTCCACGAGCTTGTCGTGGCGCCGGCGGTAGGCGATCAGGTCGGCGATGGTGATGAGCTTGAGCCCGTGCTTGGCCGCGTAGGCCTGCAGGTCCGGGACGCGGGCCATCGACCCGTCCTCGTTCTGGATCTCGCAGATGAGGCCGGCCGGGATGCAGCCGGCCAGCCGCGCCAGATCGACGGAGGCCTCGGTGTGGCCGGTGCGCTCCAGCACGCCGCCGTTGCGGGCCTTGAGCGGGTGCACGTGGCCGGGGACGACGATGTCGGCGCGGCCCTTGTCCGGGTCGACCGCGGTGGCGATGGTGGTGGCCTGGTCGGCGGTGGAGATGCCGGTGGTGACGCCCTCGCGGGCCTCGATGGTGACCGTGAACGGCGTCTCGTGGGCCGACTCGTTCTTCAGCGCCATGAGCTCGAGGCCGAGCTCGTCGCAGCGCTCCGGGGTGAGGGTCAGGCAGATCCACCCGCCGGCCTGGCGGGTCATGAAGTTGATGGCGTCGGGCGTGACGAACTCGGCCGCCATCACGAGGTCGCCCTCGTTCTCGCGGTCCTCGTCGTCGACGACGACCACCATCTTGCCCTCGGCGATGTCCTCGAGCGCCTGGTCGATGGTCGAGAACTCCACGTCGGGATGCGTCGTTTCGGGGGTGCTCATGCGGTGCTCACCAGTTTTTCGACGTACTTGGCCAAGATGTCCACTTCCAGGTTCACCGGCGTACCGGGGATCGTCCCACCCAGCGTCGTGCGCTCGAGTGTCTCGGGGATGAGGGATACGTCCAGCCCGGCGTCATCGACGCGGGCGACGGTCAGGGAGATGCCGTCGATGGCGATCGAGCCCTTCTCGACGACGTAGCGCAGGAGCGACGGCTCGGCGGCGATGGTGACGATCCGGGCGAACCCGTCCTCGCGGACGGCGGCGACCGTCCCCACCCCGTCGACGTGCCCCTGCATGATGTGGCCGCCCAGCCGCGCGTCGGCGCGCAGGGCGAGCTCCAGATTGACCCGCGACCCGGCCTCCACGGCGCCCAGCGACGTGCGGCGCAGCGTCTCGTGCATGACGTCGGCGCCGAAGCGGCCGCCGTCGATGCCCACCGCGGTGAGGCAGACGCCGTTGACGGCGATCGAGTCGCCCTCGCCGAGGTCGGCGGCCAGCGGGGTGTCCAGCGTCAGGCGCGCGCCGTCCGCCGTCGTGTCGACCGCGATCACCGTGCCCAGGTCTTCGACGAGCCCCGTGAACATCACCACTCCTTGAGCCGGGCCATGATCAGGACGTCCTGGCCGATCTGCTCGACGTCGAGGCTCAGGGCCTTCATGGCGTCGCCGATGCGCTCGACGCCCTGGCCCTCGAGGGGGTCGCGCGCGCTGGCGCCGCCGAGGACGAGCGGGGCGAGGAAGAGGCGGATCTCGTCGATCTCGCCCGCGTCGAAGAAGGCGCCGGCCAGGTGCGGGCCGCCCTCCAGCAGGATCGAGGTGACGGGCGGGTCCAGCGCGCCGAGCTGGGTCAGCGCGGACTTCACGCGGGCCGGCTCGTTCTCGCCCGAGGCGACGATGACGTGGGCGCCGGCGGCCTCCAGGGAGTCCGTGGCCGAACGTGGCGCGGCGCGGGAGACGACCACGGTCAGGGGGATCTTCGACGCCTCGGTGACGAGGTGGGAGTCCATGGGCAGGCGGGCGAGTCCGTCGAAGACGATGCGGCGGGGCTGGCGGTGCACGTCGGGCACCCGGGCCGTCAGCCGCGGGTCGTCGGCCAGCGCGGTGCCGATGCCGACCGCCACCGCGTCGACGAAGGCGCGCCAGTAGTGGGCCAGCTCACGGCTCTCCTCGCCGGAGATCCACTGCGAGTCGCCCGTGCGGGTGGCGACCTTGCCGTCGAGCGTCATCGCGGACTTGAAGAGGATCCACGGCCGCCCGGTGCGGGCGTGCTTGCGGAAGCCCTGGTTGATCCGCCGCGCGGTGGTGGCCACGTCGCCGGTGCCGCTCACGATCTCCACGCCCTCGTCGCGCAGGATCCCCAGGCCCCGTCCCGCGGCCTTCTCGGACGGGTCGTCGGCCGCCACCACGACGCGGCCGATGCCGGCGCGCAGGATCGCGTCGGTGCACGGGCCGGTCTTGCCGGTGTGGCAGCACGGCTCGAGCGAGACGTACATGGTGGCGCCGGTCAGGTCGGTGTCGCCGCAGGCTGCGATCGCGTTGACCTCGGCGTGCGGGCCGCCGAAGTCCGCGTGCCAGCCCTCGCCGAGCAGCTCTCCGCCGCGCGCCACGACGGCGCCCACCATGGGGTTGGGCTGCACGCGCCCGGCGCCGCGCCCGGCCAGCTCGACCGCGCGGGCCAGGAACCGCTCATCGATTTCCACGTCGGTGACGCTCACCCACTTGAGGATACGCCCGAGCAGCGTCCACCCCTGAGCCGGTACACCGTCATCTCGGGGCCGGGCCGTTCGTAGGCCCGCGGGTAGTAGTCGAACGACCAGTCGAAGTTGAAGGGCACGGAGGCGTTCGCCTTCCATGGCGAGGCCCGGTACACCACCTCCGCATCGCGCTCCAGCGCCCGGTAGTAGGAGCGGGCGCGGGGTACGTCGGCGCCCTTGGCCTGGGAGCGCCCGCGCTGGGTCGAGCCGGTGATCACGTAGCAGTAGCCGCCGGCGGCGTAGGACCGCAGGAGCCGCGGGCGAAGCGTGCGCTCGTAGTCCTCGATGCCCACCACGCGGGACAGGCCGAGGGTGCCGTCCTCCTGCAGCGCGGTGCGCAGGACGGGGAACTTGTTCCACCGGTTGCGGGTCGCGCCGCGATCCCGGGCCCAGGAGTCGGGCACCACCGGCTCGATCACCACCTTCGTGTCCGGCGGCAGGTTGCGGACCATCCAGTCGCGGGTCAGCGCACGGGTGTCATCGCGCGACAGCACCCGGTCCACGTGGACGCTGGAGAAGAGGCCCTGGGCGCAGAGGAGCACCGCCACCACCCCGGTGAGGATCGCGGCGAGGCGGCCCGTCGAGCGCGGAGCGCCGTCCTCGCCCGCCGCGCGGCCGCGCCGGGCGACGATCGCACCCACCAGGGCCAGCGCGCCGAGGGCGGCCAGCAGGCACAGGAAGGGGTAGACGGGCAGCAGCCAGCGGCCGAAGAACCGGGACTGCAGGCCCATGAAGAGCAGGAATAAGAGCGTGCCGGGGACGAGGACGACGGCCAGGCGCCGCTCGCGCACGCACACCCAGATCCCGCCGCCCACGGCGGCCAGGGTGGGCAGCCAGCCCAGCCCCCACGTGAGCGTCCACGCGTAGTAGGTGAAGCCGGACTGGTCGGGGGCCCCGAGCTTGCCCAGCTCCCCGCCGGTCGCCTCGGACTGCTGGGTGAGCCCGTCGCCGAAGGCGGAGGCGTCCAGCAGCGCGAACGGGTTGCCGACGAGGAAGGCCAGCAGCGACGCGGCGCCGGCGAGCAGCACGCCGCGCAGGGCCAGGCCGCTCTCCCCCTCCCCCCGCCAGCGCACGAGCGCCGCCAGCAGGAGCGGGACGAGCACGATGCCGCCGGTGTACTTCGTGGCGGCGGCCAGGCCGACGCCCACGCCGGCGATCGCGTAGTCCCGCAGGCGGCCGGTGCGCAGCACGCCCGCGATGCCCCACAGCGACAGGCAGATCGGCGCGAGTGTGGGCACGTCGTTGAGGGCCAGGTGGGCGTAGAAGACGGGCAGGAAGGCCACCGCCAGCAGCGCGGCGGCCAGCAGTCCGACGGCGCGGCCCGCCAGGCGGCGCCCGGCGAGGTAGAGCAGCCCGACGGCCAGGGTGCCGAGCACCGCCACCGTCACGCGGGCGACGACCCACACCGCGGTCGGGTCGTCGGCGAAGGTCCGGCGCACCCCGTCGCCGCCGCCGAAGGCGACCGACAGGACGAGGTGCAGCACGTACGTCAGCAGCGGCGGGTTGACGAAGTAGTGCGGGTTGAGCCCGTGGCCGAACAGCGCGATCGCCTTGGGCAGGAAATGCGTGTTCTCGTCGATGTTGTAGGCGTACGGCAGCCCGTGGCGCACGCCCCACAGGCGCAGCAGCAGGGCGCCGAGCAACAGGGCCCCGACGCCGACGGCCCAGGGCCACCGCGGCCCGCGATCAGCAGCGGGCGTAGACACCGTAGTAGCGGCCCGGGACCGCGCGCTGGAAGCCGGGGACGAGCGGCACGAGCGCGCCCGTGGCCGTCAGCCGCGACTGCGGCGGCAAGGCGTTGAGCGTGTCGTCGAGGTCGGTGGTGAAGGACTGGCGCAGCGCGGCGACCCTGTCGGTGGTGACGAGGGCGCCGCCGCGCAGCAGCGGGCTGTTCACCACCGACAGCGGATCCACGCGCGGGTCGGCGCGGGCCCGCACCTCGCTCTCGCTCGCGTCGAGCACCCACCGCACGTCGGGCAGGAGCTTGTGGTTGGGGACGCTGAGCGGGCCGCAGGCCATCGCCCGGCGCACCCCCGGGTTGTCGAGCACGGCCACCAGCGAGCGGTGGCTGTCGTCGCGGAAGGTGAGCTCGTTCTCGAACGAGGTGAAGTTGACGCGGGTGATGGCGAGCACGATGCCGACGACGAGCACCACGGAGCCGGCGACCATCCACCCCGTGCGCAAGCGGCCGGGGACGAGCATGGTCCACCCGCCGACCGCCACGGCGCCGAACACCATCATCATCAGCGAGGCGACGAGCAGGTAACGATCGATGACCGACAGGCCCGCGGCACCGACGAGCAGGAACGTGCCCAGGCCGATGCCGAGCAGGACGGCGGGCATGATCGCGCGGCGCGGGACCATGAGGAGCGCGAGCACGACGCCCGCCACGCCAGCCAGGAGGATCGGCATGGTGTCGAGGTTGATGAGGAAGTGGGCCATCGCGCCCGGGACCTCGGTGAGCGACTTGGTGCGCCCCAGCTCCTCGGCCAGGCCGCTGGTGTGTTGCAGCGAGAAGAGCGGCTTGCCCGTCACCGCGTAGTCCAGGCCCGTCCACACCAGCGGGGCGATCGCGCTGACGGCGGCGTACATGGCCCGTTGCGCCCAGGTGGCCGGCCAGGCGATCCACAGGAAGTACAGGCCGATGAGGATCCACGCCTCGGGCCGCATCAGCCCGGCGAGCACGAGCAGGGCGAGCACCGGCATGCCGCGGCGCGGGCGCTGCACCTCCAGCACGGCGGCCCACACGATCACCGCCAGGTACGACACGTCGATGTAGCCGCGGATGGCCAGGAAGGCGAAGTCGAAGCGCGTGACGAGGAAGAGGGCGGCCAGGAACCCGATCAGCGGGGTGAAGCACAGCCGCCCGAGGCGGTACATCCCCGCGGCGAGCACCACGAACGACGCCATGCTGAGGAAGATGAGGACGCGGTCGGCGCCGCGGCCCAGGAGCGAGAGGCCGGCGCCGAGGAAGACGGCGAGCGGATGCTCGGTCGGCGCGCGGTAGGCGTCGAAGGAGAGCGCGTCGCCGTGGATCAGCTCGCGGCCCCAGATGAGCGAGTAGTACGAGTCGTAGTTCGGGTACGTCGGGAAGGCGAAGAAGAGGACCAGCACCGCCACCACGAGCACGCCGAGCGCGAGCGTCGGCCAGGGCAGGGCGCCGAGCCGCGCACGAAAGCTTGGGCCGGGCTGCGGCCGGGTGAGCGTGGCGCCTTCCATTCGGAATCTGATGTCCCTGACGGCCCCGCGTGGCGTTCCGGCCGGGCCTCTGGAACAATCCGGGCCAGTCTACGGCACGGCCCGAGGATTCGCCGTCCGTCACCAATGCCCGTCCCCGGGGTATTCACAGACGCGGCGCCGGCGCAAGGACGCCCCAGGAACACCATGAAGCTCATCATCCAAATCCCCTGTTTCAACGAGGAAGAGACCCTTCCCGAGACCCTCGCCGATCTTCCCCGCGAGGTTCCGGGCTTCTCGGTCGTCGAGTGGCTCGTCATCGACGACGGCTCCGAGGACCGCACGATCGAGGTGGCCCGCGCGGGCGGCGTCGACCACATCGTCAAGCTGACGAACAACAAGGGCCTCGCCGCCGGCTTCCAGGCCGGCCTCGACGCGTGCCTGAAGCTCGGCGCCGACGTCATCGTCAACACCGACGCCGACAACCAGTACGACGCGAGCTTCATCCCGGCGCTGACCAAGCCGATCGTGGACGGCGACGCCGACATGGTCGTCGGCGACCGCGACACCGAGTCGATCGAGCACTTCTCGCCGCTGAAGAAGCGGCTGCAGTTCCTCGGCTCCTGGGTCGTGCGCCAGGCCTCCGACACCGACGTGCCCGACACCACCTCCGGGTTCCGCGCCTACAACCGCGAGGCCGCCATCCAGCTCGTGGTGGTGTCGAAGTTCACCTACACGCTCGAGACGATCATCCAGGCCGGCAAGCAGCTCGTCGCCATCACGGACGTCCCGATCAAGACGAACCCCAAGACGCGCGAGTCGCGCCTGTTCCCGTCCATGTGGTCGTACGTGCGGCGCAACTCCACGTCGATCGGCCGGATCTACGCGCAGTACGAGCCGCTCAAGGTGTTCATGAGCGTCGCGCTCATCCTGCTCGTGCTCGCCGCCGTCCCCTTCATCCGCTTCCTCGTCTCCTACGTCCAGGGAGACGGCGCCGGCCATGTGCAGTCGCTGATCGTGGGCGCGGTGCTGTTCAACGCCGCGGTCGTCGTCGGCGTCCTGGGCGTCATCGGCGATCTCCTGTCCGCGCAGCGCTCGCTGATCCAGCGCACGTTCGAGCGGGTCCGCCGGATCGAGCTCTCCCTCGGCATCCCGCCGTCGCACTACGAGCCCGGCGCCAAGCCGACCGGCCAGCCCGCCACCACCGGCGCGGGCGCCACCAAGCAGTCCACCGAAGAGCGAGAGGCACTCGAGGTATGACCCCCACCGTCACCGTCGACAGCGAAGGCACCGTCACCGGGAACACGTACGACAAGTACGGCTCCACCAACCCGGTCGTCCGTCGCCTCATGGACGGCTTCAACAGCACCCTGGAGGAGCTGTTCGACCTCGCCGACCCGCAGTCGCTGCTCGACGTCGGCTGCGGCGAGGGCGTCCTCACCCACGAGTGGGCGCTGAAGCTCGGCCCCGAGAAGCGCATCGTCGGGCTCGACCTCGACGACCCGCTGCTGCACGCCCAGTGGGAGACCCGCCAGGCGCCGAACCTCGAGTACACCGTGATGAAGGCCGAGAACCTGCCCTTCGCGGACAACGAGTTCGATGTCGCCACCGCGATCGAGGTCCTCGAGCACGTGCCGGACCCCGAGCACACCGTCGCCGAGATGGCCCGCTGCGCCGAGCGCTTCCTGCTCGTCTCCGTCCCCCGCGAGCCGCTGTGGCGCGCGGTGAACATGGCCCGCGGCGCCTACTGGAAGACGATGGGCAACACCCCCGGGCACCTCAACCACTGGTCCAAGGGCGCGTTCGTCGAGCTGCTGGGCCGTCACGGCCAGGTCGTCGAGGCGCGGTCGCCGTTCCCGTGGACCATGCTGCTCGTCCGCCTGTAGCCCGCGGGTCCTGACGTGACCACGGGCTCGCCGACGGAGCCGGCCGGATCGCCGCAGGCCGCGGACCCGACGGCGGCGGCGCCGGAGGAGGAGGGCTTCGCGCGCGGGGCGCGGGTGCTGTCGATCGGCATCGCGTCGACCGGCCTGTTCACCTTCGCCTACTTCGCGCTGTCCAGCAACGTCCTCAAGGACGACCCGGACGCCTACGGCGCGATCTCCACGCTGTGGGCGATCCTCTTCGTCGTCATCTGCGTGATCTACCGGCCGGTGGAGCAGCTGCTGTCGCGGACGATCGCCCACCGGCGCGCCCGCGGCCTGCACACCGGTCACCCGCTGCGGGGGCCGCTGCTCATCCAGGCCGGCTTCGCGCTGGTCTTCCTCATCGCCGCGCTGGCCGGGCGCAGCGCGCTGCTCGGGGTGCTCGACAACAACGAGACGCTCTACTGGATCTTCGTCGGCTCGGCGCTCGCCTACGCGGCCAGCTACTTCGCCCGCGGGTACTTCGCCGGGCACCAGTGGTTCGCCCTCTACGGCGGGCTGGTGCTGTTCGAGTCGATCTCCCGGTTCTGCTTCCCGCTCGCGGTCGCGATCGGCATCCTGCACGGGCCGGACTGGGTGGCCGCCGGCATCCTCGCGGCCCCGATCGCCTCGCTGCTGGTGATCCCCTTCGCGCTGCGCCGGATGCACGGGACCTCCGACGGGGCGATCGACCCGGACGCGCTGACGCTGGCCGAGGGCGCGGGGTTCGCGCTGTCGGTGGCGGTCATCCAGCTCGCCGAGCAGACGCTGCTCAACGCCGGGGTCCTCACCGCCAACATCACCGCGGGCGAGGCGGCGGCGGGCGTGGTGTTCAGCGCGCTGATGATCGCCCGGGCGCCGCTGCAGCTCTTCCAGGCCATCCAGACCTCCCTGCTGCCCCACCTGACGAAGCTGCTGCACGCCGAGAGCGACGACGACGACGCGGCCCCGGCCGACGATGCTCCGGACGCCGCTTCGAACGCCTCGTCCGGCGGCTTCGACCGGACGATCCGCGTGACGCTGCTGGCCATCGCCGGCTTCGCCGGGATCGTGGCCCTGGGACTTCTGCTGATCGGCCCGTGGGTGATGAACCTCCTGTTCAGCAGCGACGAGTCGTACGGGCGGGTCGGCCTGGCGGTGATCGGCATCGGCATGGGCTTCCACCTCGCGGCCGGGACCTACAACCAGGCGGCGCTGGCCCGTGGGCACGACCGCGCCGCCGCGGTGATCTGGATCGTCTGTGCCGTGCTGTTCGTGGGCTGGATGCTCGCGCCGATGATCGGCAACGAGCTGGTGCGGGCCGAGACCGGGTACGCGGGCGGCACGATGCTGCTGTGCCTGGGCCTGTGGCTGCTGTACCGCCGCGGGCCCACGGCGGCGGTGGCGGCGGCGGGCGAGCCCGAGCCGCCGCGGGTCGTCGTCCCCGGGCGCTAGCTCAGGGCTCGACGACCCGGCCGGGCCCGTCGGCGTAGACGTTGACGGTTCCGCCACGGGCGAAGCCGGCCAGCGTCATCCCCCGGTCGGCGGCCAGCTCGATCGCCAGCGAGGACGGCGCGCCGACCCCGACGAGGACCGGGGCGCCCGCGACGGCGGCCTTCTGCACGAGCTCGAAGGAGAGGCGGCCGCTGACGCACAGGACGTGGCCGTGCAGGGGCAGCGCTCCCTCGAGCCGGGCGGCGCCGATCACCTTGTCCATGGCGTTGTGACGCCCGACGTCCTCGTGGGCGACGAGGAGGACCCCGTCCGCGGTGAAGAGGCCGGTGGCGTGCAGGCCGCCGGTGAGCGCGAAGCCGGGCTGCACGAGGAGCTCGGGCAGCGCGGCCAGCAGCGTGCGGGACACGGCCGGGCCGGTGGGCAGCGCCGGGGCATGCACGGCGACCTCCTCGATCGAGCCCCTGCCGCAGATGCCGCAGGAGGACGAGGTGTAGAAGGTGCGCCGGGCCGGCTCGCGGGTGAGGGTGGCCCGCACGTCGACGGTGTTGGCGGCCAGGTCCGGCGGCGGCGCGGCGTGCACCGGCGTGGCGTGGGCCAGGAGCCCCTCCCCGAGCAGGAAGCCGATGGCCAGCTCCTCGTCGTGCCCGGGGGTGCGCATCGTCACCGCCAGCGGCGCGCCGTTGACCCGGATCTCCAGCGGCTCCTCGACGGCGACCCGGTCACCGGAGCCGTCGGCCTGCGTCACCGTCCGCACGAGCCGTGCCATCTGCGCGTCCATTGGCCCAGTATCCGCCACCCCACCGATCGGTGAGTGTCAGGTTGTGCCGCTCACGGCGGCGAAAGGTGACCTTCACGGCGAGAGGGGGCGAGTTACGCACCTGATGGGCCTAGGAGAGTTGATGGGGAGTCGCCGCGCACCCGGGGCCATCGAGGGTCTCGCCAGCCGCCAGCATGGCAATGTGACCGTGGCCCAGCTGGTCGAGGCCGGCCTGACCCGCCACGAGATCGCCACGCGGGTCGCCCGTGGCTGGCTGCTCCCGCGGCACCGGGGCGTCTACGCCCTTGGCCATGTCCCCGCCACACGACCATCCCGGTGGCATGCAGGAGTGCTCGCCCTGGGAGATGGTGCAGTACTGAGCCACCGTGCCGCGGCGGCGCACTGGTCGATTCTCCGGGGCGCTGTGCCGACCGAGGTCACGATCCCGAGCCGGAGCGGACGTGCTCATCGCGACGACATCGTCGTCCACCGATCGCTGCTCCCGCCGGAGCACACCACCATGCGACACGGGATTCCGGTCACGACCCTCTTGCGAACTGTCCTCGACGCCGCCACGGTCCTCCGCCTGCGCTGGCTGCGTGAGGTGTTCGAGGAGGCGCAGGTGCAGTTCACGCTCCAGCCCGAGGTGGTGGCGGCAGAGGCGCTATGCCGTAGGGGGTTCCGCGGCAACGGAAAGGTCTGGCAGATTCTGCAGGACGCGGTCGACCCGGCCGGGGTTCGGTCAATTCTCGAGCTTCGCTTCCTGCGGATGTGCGCTGCCCATGGTGTCCCCAGGCCCGTCGTCAATGAGCGGATCGGTCGTTGGACAGTGGATTTCCTCTGGCCCCAAGTCGGTCTCGTGGTCGAGACGGACGGCGACCGGTTTCACCGAACGAAGGCCAAGCGTGAGCGGGACGCACGCAAGGACGAGTTCCTCAGGTCCATCGGCCTCACCGTCGTTCGCCTGATTTGGGCCGACGTCACGGAGCGTGCCGCACTGACGGCCGGGTCACTCATCCGCCACCTCGGTGAGGGTCAGGATAGGCCGCGCCAAGCGGCACAAACCGACCCTCACCGAAGCGGGGCGGGGGCTACTCGTAGGCCAGGGCGTCCAGGACGTTGAGGTTGGAGGCGCGGCGGGCGGGGATGATCGCGGCCAGCACCCCGACCACGCCGGAGAGGATGAGCACGATCACCAGCTGCACGAACGGGATGTCGAAGGTGAAGTCGTCGATCGCGTTGCTCATCAGGAAGGCGAGGACCACGCCGAGGATCGCCCCCAGGATGCCGCCGATCAGCGCGGTGATCACCGCCTCGTAGCGGATGATCCGCCGCACCTGGCGCTTGGAGGTGCCGATCGCCCGCAGCATGGCGATCTCCCGGGTGCGCTCGCTGATCGACAGCACCAGGGTGTTGACGATGCCGAAGAACGCCACGATCACCGTGAGGGCCAGCAGCGCGTAGATGAGGCTCAGGAGGGTGTTGACCTGGTCCTCGGCGTCGGCGACGAACTCGGCGTTCGTCTGCGCCTGGGCCTGCGGGAACTGCGCCTTGAGCACCGCGTCGATCGCCGCCTTCGTCTGCTTCGCGTCGGCGCCCGGCGCGTAGCCGATGAGGTTGAACGAGTCCTTGGTGATCCCGAAGTCCCGGCCCAGCGCCGCGTTGGTGATCGTCAGGTTCTGGAGCAGCCCGGCCTTGTCGTCGACGATGCCGGTCACCTTCACCGCCACCGTCTGCCCCGTGGGCGTGCGCACCCGCAGGGTCTCGCCCACCTTCACGTGGTTGTCGTTGGCCCAGTTCTTCTGTGCGACCGCCTGGCCGGGCCCGAGCGCCCGCAGGGTCGCGTTGGAGCCCTCCTTCCACTGCGCCGCGTAGAGCGACGTGAAGGTGGCCGGGTCCACGCCGCTGACCTGCACGCGCTTCGAGCCGATCTTGCCCTGGCCGATGCGCACGACCGACACGGTCTGCACGCCGGGCACCTTGGCGACGGCCTGGGCGGCCTGGGGGGCGAACCCGCCGAACCCGCTGGTGGCCTGCATGACCGCCTGGGCGCGCGAGCCGCCGTTGATGGCGTCGCTGATCGTCGTCTTGGCGCTCGCGGCGAAGATCGACGCGAAGCAGACCAGCGCGACGCCGACCATCAGCGCGGCCGCCGTGACGGCCGTGCGCGAGGGCAGGCGCACGGTGTTCTCGCGGGCCAGGCGCCCGGTCACGCCGTAGAGCCGCTGGATCGGCCACCCGACCGCGGAGGCGATCGGCTTGACGAGCTTCGGGCTGAGCATGGCCACGCCGAAGAAGAGCAGCGCGGCTCCCGCGGCGACGGCGATCAGCGCGGAGTCGCTCGACAGCGAGCCGAACAGGCCGAGGGCGAGCAGGACCAGGGCGCCCACGATGACGGCGACCGAGACGGGGGTGATGAAGCGCGCGGCCCGCGTCTCGGGGAGCACCGCGCCCTCGCGCAGTGCCGCGACCGGCGGCACCCGCGTGGCCCGGATGGCCGGGAAGGTGCTGGAGACGAGGGTCACGACGGTGCCCACCACGAGCGACACGATGATGGTGCGGCTCTCCAGGACGGTGCCGTTGGAGGGCAGGTCGATCCCGACCGCCTTGAACAGCGCCCGCAGGCCAGAGGCGATGAGGATGCCCAGCCCGAGGCCGACGAGGGAGCCGAGCAACCCGACCATCAGGCCCTCCGCCAGCACCGCGCGCAGGACCTGACCGCGCGAGGCGCCGAGGGTGCGCAGCAGCGCGAACTCGCGCATCCGCTGGGCGACGGTGATGGAGAACGTGTTGAAGATGATGAACGCGCCGACGAACAGCGCGATCCCGGCGAAGGCCAGCAGCGCCGTGTTGAGGAAGCCGAGGTTGTTCTTGATGTCGTTCGTCTGCTTCGAGGCCTGCTGGGCGCCGGTGCGCACGTCGACGGTGCGGGGCAGCTCCCGCCGCAGCTCGGCGCTGAGCGCCGCCGGTGTCACGCCGGGCTTGGCCGCCACGGAGATCTGGTCGAACCGCCCGACGGTGCCGGTGATGCGCTGGGCCTGGGGCAGGATGAAGAGCGCCGTGCTGGTGCCGCCCAGGGAGTCGACGCCGGCGATCTTGGTGATGCCGACGATGCGATAGGCCCGCTTGGGGGTCTCCCCCTGGACGTCGATCGTGCCCCCCACCTTGAAGCCCTTGCGCTCGGCGGTGGACGTGTCGATCGCCACCTCGCCGGCCGTGCGCGGCGCACGGCCCTCGGGATAGGTGACGGCCTCGAACTGGGGCACGGTGCTGGTCGAGCCGATGAACATCGGCGCGGCGGTGCTGACCGGCTTGCCGTCCTTGCCCAGGATCACACCGTTCGCGTTGAAGATCGCGCCCTCGGCGACGCGCACGCCCGGTGAGCGCTGCACCTTGGCCAGCAGGGTGGCCTCAATGGCCGGGGACTGGCCGTTGTCGCCCGCCACGTCCTGGTTGGGCGAGACGGCCACGTCGGTGCCCTTGTTGGTCACCGAGAAGATCTGGGCGAACGAGGCGTTGATGGTGTCGGTGAAGACGTAGGTGCCGGCGATCAGGGTGACGCCGAGCGCGACGGCGACCACGGTGAGGGCCAGGCGTGTCTTGCGGGCGAGCAGCCCGCGGAAGGAGACCTTGCGCATGGCTCAGCCGATCCGCCGCATGAGGTCGAACACGTCGTCGGTGGACCCCGCGGCGCCGTCGTGCACGATCCCGCCGTCCGCCAGCACGATGAGGCGGTCGGCGATCGACGCGGCGCCGGCGTCGTGGGTGACCATGATGACCGTCTGGTCGAACGCGTCGACCGCCTGGCGCAGCAGGTTCAGCACCTCGTGGCTGGCCTTGGAGTCCAGGTTGCCGGTGGGCTCGTCGGCGAACACCACGGCGGGCCGCGAGGCCAGGGCGCGGGCGACGGCCACGCGCTGCTGCTGGCCGCCGGAGAGCTCCGACGGCCGGTGCGTGAGGCGGTCGCGCAGCCCGACGGTGTCGATCAGCGTGTCGAGCCACTCCTGGTCGGGCTCGTGCCCGGCGATCGACAGCGGCAGCTCGATGTTCTCCCGCGCGTTGAGGACGGGCAGGAGGTTGAACGACTGGAAGATGAAGCCGACCTTGTCGCGCCGCAGCTTCGTCAGCGCGGCATCGCCCAGGGTCGTCAGCTCGACGCCGTCGAGCGTCACGCTGCCGGACGACGGGCGGTCCAGGCCCGCGAGGATGTGCATGAGGGTCGACTTCCCCGAGCCGGAGGGCCCCATGATCGCGGTGAGCTTGCCGGCGGGGAAGGCGACGTCCACGCCCTTGAGCGCCTGGACGGAGGCTTCGCCCGTGCCGAAGGTGCGGGTGATCTGCGTTGCGCGTACGAGGTCGGTCATGGGCGGCACGATGGCACACGCCGCCGTCTCGCCGGTATCGGGGATGTGCCCTAGGTGATCGCGGAGGCGGCGGCCGCGGCGATGCGCGTGTACGCCTCGGCCGGGTCGTCGGCCCCGAACACGGCCGAGCCGGCCACCAGCAGGCGGGCGCCGGCGGCGACCACGCCGGGCGCGGTGTGCTCGTCGATCCCGCCGTCCACCTCCACCAGCGCGCCGTCCGAGAGGGCGGCGATGCGGGCGATCTTGCCCTCGGAGCCGGCGATGTAGGCCTGGCCGCCCCACCCGGGGTTGACCGTCATGGCCAGGGCCAGGTCGACGCTCGTCTCGCCGAACACGCCGGGCGGCGTGGCCGGGCAGACGGCGACCCCCGCGCGGCAGCCGTGCTCGCGGATGAGGTTGACGGTGTAGCCGACGTGCGGCGTGGCCTCGGCGTGAAAGGTGATGCCGGTGGCGCCGGCGGCGGCGAAGTCGGCGATCTGGCGCTCGGGGCGCTCGACCATGAGGTGCACGTCGATGTCGATGTCGGGGCCGACGTGCTCGCGCAACGCGGACAGCACGAGAGGGCCGACGGTGATGGAGGGGACGAAGTGGCCGTCCATCACGTCGAAGTGGATGACGGAGGCCCCGGCGGCGAGCACCTCGTCGACCTGGGCGCCCAGGCGGGCCAGGTCGGCGGAGAGGATCGACGGGGCGACGCGCAGCTCGGGCACTTCAGACCTCCATGAGCATGGAGCCGCCGCAGGCGTTGCAGCTCATGATCGCGGTCGTGGACATGCGGATGATGGTGGAGTGCTCGCCGCAGTCCGGGCACACGGAGCGCAGCTCGAAGCGGTGCAGGCAGTAGACGCAGCGGTATCGGCCCGGCAGGTTCGACGGGCGCAGCCACGGCTCATGGCAGCTCGGGCACTCGGGGCCCAGATCCAGTGGTTTGTCCTCCGCCATGCCACGCAATATAGAAGCCGTCCGTCCCGTCCCGGGATGGGAGCGTGCGCAGGCGCCCGTCGCCGACCATCCGCTCCTCGCGCTTGGAGACCGTGCAGGTGGCGTAGACGAGCCGCCCCGGGCCGTCCTCGCGCAGCGCCCCCCGCGCGGTCTGCAGCAGGCGATCCTGGATCCCGGCGAGGGTCTCCACGTCCTCAGGGGTGACCCGCCAGCGCAGGTCGGGATGGGTGCGGAGCGTGCCCAGCCCGCTGCAGGGCGGGTCCAGCAGCACGCGGTCGAAGCCCTGCGGGTCGGTGAAGTCGGCGGCATCGCCCACCACCACCCGCACGTTCGTCGCCCGCAGCCGCTCGCAGGCCTCCTGGAGCATGCGGGCGCGGCCCTCGTGGCGCTCGACCGCCACGATCTCCCCCGTGGCGCCCATCAGCGCGGCCAGATGGGTGGTCTTGCCCCCGGGCGCGGCGCAGAGGTCCAGCACGCGCTCGCCGGGCTGGGGGTCGACGATGCGCGAGACGGCCTGCGCGGCGCGGGACTGCACGATGAACGCGCCGGCGGCGAAGCCCGGGTGGGCGGCGGGATCCATCCCCGAGCGCACGACGATGGCGTCGCCGAGGCGGTCGCCCTCGATGTCGGACAGGTCGAAGTCCACCAGCGTGTTGACCCGCAGGGCCATCTCGGCCGGCTCGTTGTTGGCGCGCAGCAGGGCGCGCGTCTCCTCGGGCCCCAGCTCCTTCCACCACCGCTCCACCAGCCACGCCGGATGGGAGTGGCGGATCGCCGCGCCCGCGGGGCCCTCGTCGGAGGGCAGGACGATGTCGTCGCGCTGCACGCGGCGCAGCACGGCGTTGACGAGGCCGCCCGCGCCCTTGCCGGAGGCGGCGCGGGCCAGGGCCACCGACTCGCCCACCGCGGCGTGGTCGGCCACGCCGTCGAGGAAGAGCAGCTGGTAGATCCCCAGGCGCAGCGCGTCACGGACCGGCGGGTCCAGCTCGCGGTCGACGCGGTCGTTGATCACCCAGTCCAGGGTGCCGCGGCGCTGGACCGTCCCGAACACCATGCGCTTGGCCAGCCCGTAGTCGCGCGGCCCCAGGCGCCCGGCGTCGCCGCGCAGGGCCCGGTCGGCGTAGGCGCCCTCGCTGGTGATGCGGCGCAGGACGGTGAAGGCGACCCGGCGGGCCGGGGCGACGTCGTCAGCGGCCATGCCCGCGCTCGTAGTCGGCGAAGGACATGGGGCGCCCGCCGGGCGGCTGGACCTCCACGAGCTCCAGGCTCCCGTCGTCGCCGACGCGGGCGGCGCGGACGCCGAGGTAGCTGCCGTCGTCGCGGGCGATGCGCGCGCCGATGTGCGGCGCCAGGGCGCGCACGATGCGCACGTTCTCCACGGCGGGGCGCTCCGGGTCCAGGGTGCGGTCGGCCGGGCCGATCTTGTCGGCGTAGGTGACGTGCTCCTCGTCCTGGGCCACGAACGGCGGGCGCTCGCGCAGCGCGCGCAGCAGCAGGTCGGCGCCCAGCGTCTCCAGCCGCGGCGCCAGGGTCCCGTAGGTGTCGTCGGGGAGGATCGGCTCGGTCCCCTGCAGGCACACGGGCCCGGCGTCCAGGCCGGTGGCCAGGCGCATGATCGACACGCCCGTCTCCTCGTCGCCGGCCATGATGGCCCGCTCGATGGGGGCGGCGCCGCGCCAGCGCGGCAGCAGCGACGGGTGGACGTTGAGGATGTCCTGGCGCAGGAGCTGCTCGCGGATGATCGCGCCGAACGCGCAGACGATGACCGCGTCGGGCTGGGCCTCCTCGATGCGGCGCACCTCCTCGGGCGCGTTGACGTCCAGTGGCTGGGCCAGGGGCAGCCCCAGCTCCTTCGCGGTGACGGCGACCGGCGGGGGCGCCAGGGTGCGGCCGCGGCCGCGGGGGGCGTCGGGCCGGGTGACCACGAGCGAGGGGCGGTACGGCGTGTCGGCCAGCCGCTCCAGCACGGTCGCCGCGAAGGCGCTGGTGCCCAGGTAGACGGTGCTCACGCGTCGGCCGCCTGCGCCGCCTCGCGCAGGCTGCGGACCGCGGCCTTGCGCTGGTCGCGCGGGGTGCGGTCGAGGATGAGGATGCCGTCGAGGTGGTCCATCTCGTGCTGGATGACGCGGGCCTCCAGGCCGGACGCCTCCACGAGGACCTCGTCCCCGTGCGGGTCCTGTGCGCGGACGCGGACGTGGACGGGCCGCTCGACCTCCACCAGCACGCCGGGCAGGCTCAGGCAGCCCTCCTCGGCGAACTCCTTCTCCTTGCCCGACCACTCCAGGTCCGGGTTGATGAGCGCCTGGACGGGGCTGTCGGGCTCGACGCGGTAGACGAGCACGCGGTGCAGGATGCCCACCTGGGTGGCGGCCAGGCCGATGCCCAGCGCGTCGTTCATCAGCGCGCCCATGCGCATGATCTCCTCGCGCAGGCCGTCGTCGAAGGTGTCGACCGGGCGGGCCTTGGTGGTGAGGACGGGGTCGCCCCACTGCCGCACGTGACCCAGCGCGGCGCGGCGGCGCGCGGCGACCTCGGGGTCGAGCGGGGCGGCCGGGGCCTCATCGGCGCCGGTCTCCCCCTCGAGCTCGTGCTCGGCGGTGAGGACGTACTCCTCGGTGGCGGACTCGTCGGACATCTCCCTGCAGGGTACCGAGCGCTACTGCGGGTCGACGTCCACGCTGAGCGCCACCCCGCGGTGGGCGCGGTCCCGGGCGACCGCGTCGACCGCGTCGCGCACCGCCGCGACCGCCGCACCGCGCTCCCGCGCCTTGATCACGAGCTGGCTGCGCTCGCGTCCCCGCAGGCGGAACAGGGGCGCGGGGCCCATCACGTCGGTGCCCAGGGCGCCCAGGCCCCCGCGCACGGCCGCGGCGGCCCCGTGGGCGGCCATGGCGTCCGGCGCGCCGCAGACGATGCGGATGAGGGTGGAGAACGGCGGGTAGCGCAGCGCCTTGCGCCGCTGCAGCTCCCCGTCGACGAAGCCGTCGGCGTCGTGCCGGGCCGCCAGGACGAGCGCGCGGGCGTCCGGGGTGATCGTCTGGACCATCACGTGCCCCCCGGCGCTGCCCCGGCCGGCGCGGCCGGCCCGCAGGGTGACGAGGGCGAACGTGCGCACCTCGGCGCGGAAGTCGGGGAAGCGCAGCGTGGCGTCGGCGTCGACCACCACGCCGAGGTCCACGTCGGGGAAGTCGTGCCCCTTGGCCACCACCTGGGTGCCGACCAGGACGCCGCGCGGGGCGGCCTGGAAGGCGGCGAGCATGGCGCCGGGGTCGCGGGTGTCGGCGTCCAGGCGGAACACCTCCCCCACTCCCACCAGCTCGTCGGCCAGCCGCTCGGTCCCCATCCCATGGCGCACGAGGGAGACCGAGCCGCAGGCCACGCAGGTGTCGGGGACGCCCTCGCGGTGGCCGCAGTGGTGGCAGGCCAGGAAGCGGCCCGCGCGGTGCAGGACGAGCGACACGTCGCACTGCGGGCACATCCACACGTGCCCGCAGGTGCGGCAGGTGAGGAAGTTGGACCAGCCGCGGCGGTTGAGGAGCACGATGGCCTTGCGGGCGTCGGCCAGCGCCTCGGCGGTGCTCGGGTGCAGGGCGCGCGGCGCCTGGCGCATGTCGACGAGCTCCACGGGCGGCATCGGCTGGCCGTCCACCCGCACGGGCAGGCGCAGCCGGCGCAGCGAGTAGACCGCCTCGGGTCGCGGGGTGGCGCTGCCGGCGATGAGCAGGGCGCCGGCGTCGCCGGCCCGCCGCAGCGCGACCCGCCGCGCGTCGTAGCGGGGGTCGCCCTCGTTCTTGTAGGTCGGGTCGTGCTCCTCGTCGACGATCACCAGGCCGACGTCCTCCATCGGCGCGAAGACCGCCGACCGCGGGCCGACGCACACCCGCGCCTGGCCCGAGCGCAGGCGCCGCCACTCGTCGTAGCGCTCGCCCGCCGACAGGCCCGAGTGCAGGACGGCGACCGTCTCCCCGAACCGCTCGGCGAAGCGGGCCACCACCTGGGGCGTCAGGGCGATCTCGGGGACGAGGACGAGCACGCCCCTCCCGCGCTCCAGCATGTCGGCGGCCACGCGCAGGTAGACCTCGGTCTTGCCCGAGCCCGTCACGCCGTGCAGCAGGATCCGGTCGTCGGGCGGCGCCGCGGCGATGTCGGCCAGCGCGGCCGCCTGGTCGGCGGTGAGGTCGGGCAGCCCGCGCCCGGCCGCCCCCACCGACGTGTGTTCGGGGGCGCGGCGCACCTCCTGGTCGGTGAGCACCACGAGCCCGCGCGCCTCCAGCCGGCGCAGCGCGGGCAGGTCGCGCCCCGCGGCGCGCGGCAGGGAGGCCAGCAGCGCCCGCTGGCCTTCGGTGAGGCGCTCGCCCTCCTCGGGGGCGCGCCCGGCGGCCGCCCACCGCCGGGACTTCACGCGGGCGCCGGCGGGCGGCATCACCAGCGACAGCGCGCGCGCCGGGGTGGAGCAGTACTGGTCCGACAGCCACAGCGCCAGCTCCACCAGCGGCGGCGGGATGGTGTCGTCCAGGACGCGGACCGGGGCGGCCAGCTCGTGCTCCGACGCGGCGACGATGCCGGTCACGACGCCCTTGAGCTCACGCCCGCCGAAGGGGACCACGAGGATCGAGCCGACGCCGACGTCGTCGGTCACGGCGTAGTCGAACGGGCCGCGCAGGGCGCGAGCCGTCGTCAGCGGCTCGACCTGAGCAACACGGGGCACATCTCCCAAGATAGTCTCGGCGGCCATGGAACTGCATGCGGGCGAGAGCCCTTACTTCTCCGGCCACCCGTCCTGGCGAGGCTCGTTCGCCTACCACGCGTGGGGGATCATCGCGGCGATCGCCCTCGGCGCCGTCGCCTACCTCATCCAGGGCATCGGCGTGGGCGTCCTGGTGGCGGCGGTCATCGCCGCGGGCGTGATCCTCGTCAGCTTCGTGCGGCGGGTGTCGACCACCTTCACGATCACCGACGAGCGGCTCATCATCGAGCGCGGCATCATCTCCAAGCACATGCAGCAGACCCGGATCGATCGCGTCCAGAACGTGAACACGAACCAGGGCCCGCTGGAGCGCATGCTGCGCGTCGGCGTCGTCGACTTCGACACCGCGGGCACCACCGACTCCGACTTCCGCTTCATCGGCGTCGCCAACCCGCAGGAGATCGTGACGGTCGTCGACCGCGCCCAGCGGTCGGCCCAGAACCGCGAGCGCCCCGGCGGCGCCGGCGGCCTGTAGGCAGGGCCTGTCGCCCCCGAGGGTGCGACAGGTTTGGGACGGATCACAAGACAATGGCGCCGACCCGTGACCGGCTCATATGTGCGACATCGGTGTACCGGATGTGGTCATACTTGTGCGCTCGGTGGGAGAGCGGCTGTAGCCTGCAGCCAGCCCACGGTCCGGTCGTTCGACAATGGAGTTGCCAGTGTTCAATGGTTCACGGCGCGGTTGGTCCGCGTCACACACGGTCGTACGCGCCGCCCGGCGCGCCGGCATGGTGCTGCTGGGGCTCACGCTCCTGGCCGCGCTCGTCGCCGGCCCCGCGCAGGCCGCCAAGAAGAAGACGAAGGCGGCCAAGGTCACCTTCTCCGTCTCCAAGACGACGCGCGCCGCGACGCTGAAGTCCGGCCTCGTGGTGAAGGTCAAGAGCACCGGCGCCACCTCGGTCAAGCTGACCACGGGCAAGAGCCTCACGAAGTCCGCGACGGTCAAGTTCACCAAGAAGGGCACCAAGACGGTGAAGCTGAAGCTCGCCACCAAGGGCAAGACGGCCCTGGGCGCGTGCGGCAGCGTCAAGGTCAAGATCGCCTTCTCCGCCGTCTACAAGCCGACGAAGAAGAGCAAGGCCAAGACGGTCAAGGGCAGCCGCACCTACAGCTGGGTCGGCGCCCCCTGTCCCGCCAAGCCGCTGCACGTCGACGTGGCCAACACGGACCGCTGCGACCCGATCGGCTCGGGGCAGTGCCTGAGCCCCTTCCCCTCCAACTTCTACACGGTGCCGGACGGCACGCGGCCCACCGGGCTGCGCGTCAACCTGAACCGGGCGTCCATGCCGGTCAACAAGGACGGCACGCCGATCGACCCGGCCGAGTGGAACACGGCTGACGGCTTCAGCTCCACCGCGCCGATCAACGTGCAGATTCCCGGCCTGGACTCCAAGGCGGCCTTCGACGCGAGCGGCTTCACGCCCGTGACCGACATGGCCCAGTACGCCCGGGCCGACAACCCGCTGGTCGTCGTCGACCTGTCCGCCGACGCCACCCAGCGCGTGCCGGTGTGGGCCGAGATGGACGCCAACGCCGACAGCGACGCCGACCGCCTGCTGGAGATCCATCCCTCCCAGGCGCTCATCCCCGGCCACCGCTACGGCGTGATGCTGCGCAACCTCAAGAACGCGGCGGGGCAGGCCATCGCCCCCTCCACCGTGTTCCGGGCCTACCGGGACGGGATCGTCACCGACAACGCGGGCGTGGAGAAGCGCCGGCAGGTCATGAGCGACCTGTTCGCCGCCCTGAGCCCGTCGGGCATCGACAAGTCCTCGTTGACCCTGGCCTGGGACTTCACCGTCGCCAGCACCAAGGACACGACCGACCGCATGCTGGCCATCCGCGACAACGCGTTCGGCCAGCTCGGTGACACGAACCTCGCCGACGGCGTCGTGGCGGGCTCGGCGCCGGTGGTGACCGTCGACAGCGTGATGAACTTCGCGACGTCGGACGCCCCCGATCCACTGCCCCCGGGCGTGGAGCGCAGCGCGCGCGGCGCCCGGCGGGTGTCGGGCACGGTGCGGGTCCCCTGCTACCTGACGTCGGACAACTGCGCCCCCGGCGCGTCGTTCAACTACGCGTCCGACGGCAAGACGCCCGTCCAGCGGGACGGCAACTACATCGAGGCGCCGATCCGCTGCATCATCCCCCGGGCCAGCGAGAACGGCCCGATCGCCACCGGCACCCGGCCCGTGATCTACGGCCACGGCCTGTTCGGCACCGCCGCGCAGGGCTGGCGGGGCAACAAGATCGACTACGCCTACGAGAGCGGCCTGACGATCTGCGCGTCGGAGTTCGCCGGCATGGCCGACGAGGACGTGTTCCCGGCGACGTTCGGGATGATCAACGACCTCTCGCTGTTCAAGAACATGGCCGACCGGATCCAGCAGGGTCTGCTCGACTTCACGTTCGTGGGCCGCGCGATGGTCAACGGGGCCGGGATGAGCGCCAAGCGGGCGTTCCAGAACGGCGACGGCACGACCACCGACGGCGCGCCCGTGATCGACCCCGCCAAGCAGCTGGCCTACTTCGGCATCTCCGAGGGCGGCATCCTGGGCGGGTCGCTGACCGCGATCGAGCCGGACATCACCAACGCGGTGCTGAACGTGCCGGGCATGTCGTACGCGACGCTGCTGCCGCGGTCCACGGACTTCGCGGACTTCGCGCAGTTCCTGTACCCGGCGTACCCGGACCAGAAGGTGCGGCCGAACCTGTTCACGCTCATGCAGATGCTGTGGGATCGCGGTGAGGCGTCGGGCTACGTCCACAACATGACGGACAACCCGCTGCCCAACACCCCGTCGCACCGGGTGCTGCTGCAGGCCGCGTTCGGCGACCACCAGGTGGCCAACGTGACCGCCGAGACCGAGGCCCGCACGCTGGGGCTCAAGGCGCGCGGCCCGGTCGTCAGCCCCGGCCGCTCGACGGACGTGACGCCGTTCTGGGGGATCCAGACGATCGCTCCCCTGCCCTTCCCGGGCTCCGGCATCAGCCTGTGGGACACCGGCCCGACGCGCCTGATCGGCACCCCCGGCGTCGATGAGCGCTACATCGGCACCGACGCCCCGCCGACCGAGAACAAGGCCCCGGTCAGCTCGACCGACGGCGGCATCAAGGAGGGCGTCTACGTGGGCCCGACGCGCGGCAGCGGCGACGACCCGCACGGCGCACCCGGGGCGAGCGTCCAGGCCCGCCAGCAGCTCGGCGCGTTCCTCAACTCCGGGTCGATGATCGAGACGTGCGATCCCGCCAAGGCGTGCTTCGCCGACGGCTGGACCGGCCCGTAGGCCTCAGCACCCCCGCGAGAGACGTCCCGTCGTCGCGTTGCGACGGCGGGGCGCCGCTCGTGCCCCCCGAGAACGACGAGGGCCCCGCGGTTGCGGGGCCCTCGGTCCTTCTCGATCCTGCGACGCGGCTGGGCTACAGGCCGGCGTCGGCCTTCAGCGCCGCGGCCTTGTCCGTCGACTCCCACGTGAAGTCGGCGTCGTCGCGGCCGAAGTGGCCGTAGGCGGCGGTCTTCTGGTAGATCGGGCGGTGGAGCTTGAGCTCCTCACGGAACGCGCCCGGCCGCAGGTCGAAGTGCTGGTCGATGAGCTCCGCGATGCGACCACGGCCGACCTTCTCGGTGCCGAACGTGTCGACGGACACGCTGACCGGGTGGGCCACGCCGATGGCGTAGGCGACCTGGACCTCGGCGCGGTCGGCCAGCCCGGCGGCCACCACGTTCTTGGCCACCCAGCGGGCCGCGTAGGCGCCCGAGCGGTCGACCTTGGACGGGTCCTTGCCGGAGAACGCGCCGCCGCCGTGGCGACCCATGCCGCCGTAGGTGTCGACGATGATCTTGCGGCCGGTGAGGCCGGAGTCGCCCATCGGG
>CAZXNX010000005.1:0-20872 GCA_964642225.1 uncultured Solirubrobacteraceae bacterium
GCCGGACTGGCGCAGCATCGCGTCGACGAGGGTCGTCTTGCCGTGGTCGACGTGGGCGACGATGGCGACGTTACGGATATCGGTGCGGAAAGGCATATGTCCTTGAGCCTAGGGATTGCCGACGGGAAGGCCCCCCTTCCCTCCCGGCTACGCTGTGCTCGGTGGCGACCGCCGGAACATCCCGCTTCAGTCTCACCACGCGGATGGTGGGCGGCTTCGTCGTCGTGCTCCTCGTCGTCGGGCTGGTCATCACCCTCCTGCTCTCGTCCATGGGCGCGCTGCGCACGGCCAACCGGGAACTGCAGCGCTCCGAGCGGGCCCTGACCTTCGCGTTCGCGGCCGAGAAGTCGGTCGTGGACATCGAGACGGGCCTGCGCGGGTACCTCGTCACGCACCAGAACGCCGTGCTGGGCCCCTGGCGCAGCGGGCAGGTCGACGCGCCGCGGCGGCTCCGCGCGCTCCTGGAGCAGCTCCGCGACCCCGCCCAGAAGGCGCGGGTGCGCCAGATCGCCGACCGCGTCGACGCCTTCATCACCGGGTACGCGGTGCCGCTGGAGCGCCGGGCCCGCGCCGGCCTCACCGCACCGCAGCGCGTGGCCGCCGTGCGCGAGGGGCGGCGCCTGCTCGACGCGATCCGCCCCCTGTTCGCCAGCTTCGTGGTGGTCGAGGCCGCCCGGCTGGACCGGCTCAACCACGACGCCACCCGCCAGGCCACCCAGGCCCGCGTGGCCGGGGTCGTCGGTGGCGTGGTCGTGACGCTGCTGGTCATCGTGTTCGGCTTCCTCGTGGCCCGCAGGATCACCGGCCCGCTGCGCCAGATCGCCGCCGGCGCCCGGCAGCGGGCGGCCGGCAACGTCGACGCCCGCGTCCCCATCACCGGAGCCGGCGAGGTCGGGGAGGTCGGCGTCGCGTTCAACGAGATGGCCGACGCCCGGCAGCGGGCCGAGGAGGAGCTGCGCCGCCTCGGCGCCGAGCACGCGGCCCTCGTCGACGGCGTGTTCGCCCAGACGCCGGTCGGGCTCGCCTTCGTCGACCTGGAGCTGCGCTGCGTGCGGGTCAACGCGGAGCTGGCGCAGATCGACGGCGTCCCCACCGCCGACCACATCGGCCGTCGGGTCGGCGACATCATTCCCGCCCCGTTCGGGCCGCGGATCGCGGCCCAGATGACCGAGGTGATGAGCCGCCGGACCCCGAGCACGGTGGCCCATGAGGTCCAGGCCCAGGGCACTCCCGCCCACGGGCGCTCCTTCGACGTCACCTGCTACCCGGTGCGCTCGGTCGACCACGGAGTGGTCCTGGGTGTCGGGGCCGTGGTGGTCGAGACGACGCAGCGCCAGCGGGTCGCCGCCGAGCGCGAGGAGCTGCTGGCGGCCGTCAGCGAGGCCGCCTCGCGCACCGTGCGCCTGCAGCAGGTGACCGAGGCGCTCGCGGCCTCCGTGACCATCGAGGACGTCGTGACGGTGGCCGTCCTGCAGGCGCGGGAGGCCATCGGCGCGCAGGCGGGTGTGGTCATGCTGCTGGAGCCCGACCGCCAGACGCTGCGCCTGGTCCGCACCGAGGGGTACGAGGGACCGTGGGCCGAGCGGTGGTCGCGGCCCGACCCCCGGCTGAACATCCCGCTCAACGACGCGGCGCTGCGGGGCGTCGCCTCGTACGTGTCGAGCCCGGCCGAGATGGCCGAGCGCTACCCCGACGCTGCCGGTGAGATCGGCCGCTCACCATTCCAGTCGTGGGTGACGATGCCGCTGGCCTCGCGGGGCCGGCGCTTCGGCGCCTTCGTGCTGAGCTTTCGCGCCGCCCGGTCCTTCTCCGGCGAGGAGCGGGACCTGCTGGAGGCGATCGCCACCCAGTGCTCCATCGCCCTGGACCGGGCCCTGCTCTTCGACCGTGAGCGCGGCATTGCCCGGACTCTGCAGCGCAGCCTCCTGCCCCCGTCGGTGCCGGACCTGCCGCGCATGCGCATGCGGGCGCGCTACCGGCCCGCCGGGGAGGGCCTGGAGGTGGGCGGCGACTTCTACGACGCGGTCGACTTCGGCGACGGCTCCGCCCTGATCGCGATCGGCGACGTCTGCGGCAAGGGCGCCGGGGCCGCAGCGGTGACCGGCCTGGCCCGCCACTCGCTGCACGCCGAGGCGCTGCACGACCGCCGGCCCGGCGCGCTGCTGGCCCGGCTCAACGACATCGTCCTGCGCAACTCCCCCGACCGCTTCTGCACGATGGCGATCGGCCTGCTCGAGCCGACCGCCGAGGGCGCCACGTTCACGTACGCGCTGGCCGGCCACCATCCCGGGCTGCTCGTGCCCGCCGGCGCGGGCCCGCGCGTCCTGAGTGGCGTGGGCGGGCCGGTGCTGGGCATCCTGGCCGACGCCGTCTCCCCCGAGCACGTCGTGACGCTCCACGACGGCGACGTGGTGGTGCTGCACACCGACGGGCTGCTCGACGCGCAGGCCCCGATGCGCCAGCTCGAGCAGGAGGATGTGCTGGAAGCCCTCGTGGACTGCCCCCGTGACCCCGACGCGGTGGTGGACCGGCTGCTGGCCCTGGCCGACACCGGCGAGGGTGCGCCGCGCGACGACATCGCACTGCTGGCCGTGGGCATCCACTCGGGCGCGCACTGAGGGCAGGCGGCGCGGCGCGGCCCGCCGCCCGCTACCGTGGCCCGCGTGCTTCTGACCGCCCTCGTCGCCGGCGCCGTGATCGCGGCCACGCCCGCCGTCCCCGCCGACGGGACGTACAAGGGCACCACCACCACCGACCACCAGCCGGTCCGCATCGTCGTGGTCGACGGGCGGGTGCAGACCGCCTTCGCCACAGTGCGCCGCTACCGCTGCGAGCGCTTCGGGGACGTGGGGCCCGTCGGCGTGGCGGCCATGCCCAACGCCGCCATCACCGCGCGGCGCTTCTCCTTCGACGGCGGGCGCACCCCCTCGTACCTCAAGATGCACGGCACCTTCTCGGCCCGGACGTCCGGGCCCAAGCGGGGCACCGTCACCGGGTCCCTGCGCGCCTACGGCACCATCGCCACCGGCCAGGCCTGCACGTCGCCGACGCGGGCCTTCACGCTGCGCCGCGTCGCGCCCAAGCGCTGACCGCGCTCAGCGGCTGCGCTGGTAGGTGTTCTGCAGCTCGTCCTGGAGCACCGTGGTGCGCCCGTACGTCGTGACCGGCATGTCCTTCCTGAGGACGCGGTTGCGGTAGCGCCACCCCGCCGGCAGCTTCAGGCGGGAGCCCAGGCCGCTCAGCTGGCCCCGCTGCAGCACGGGATCGACGATCTGCGAGTACGCCTGCATCGTGTAGCGGCGGCCGTTGGGCGCCAGCAGCTCATGGACCGTGCGGCCGGCCTTCCATGTGAAGGTGGTGCGCCGGTTGACCGTCACCTCGGTGTAGGGCAGCTGCTTGGGAACGCCGTCGACGAGCGGGATGTTCACGGTCGTCAGCTCGCGCATCTTCAGGCCGTGGAAGTCGCGCACGCCGAGCGGGTTGTAGATCTGTGCCCGGTCGATGAGCCAGTAGCGAGGCCCGTTGAGGACGATCGACAGGGCGCCCAGCTCCGTCTTCAGGGCGGCCACGTCCGTGGCCTTCCAAAGCGCCTCGGGACAGTCGTTGAGGCCGTAGGTGTTCCACACGGTGCCGGTGAGGTTGGGCAGCGTGCCCTTGAGCACCAGGTACTCGCAGTAGCGGTCGCCGTACATGCCCTTCGTGTTGACGATCCGGTCCTTGGCGGTGGCCGGCCCGGCGAGGGCGAGCGTGCCGAGGGCGGCGGCGGTGAGCAGGATCAGGACACGGCGAAACCGGGGCATGACGCGAACGTACCAGAGTGGAGAACGTCTCGTGTCACACGGTGTCACAGGTGGTAGGGTCGGTCGCGGCGCACGACCCACCGCCACGACCCGAGGACCACACGCCATGGACGTCTTTCGCACCCCCGACGAGCGCTTCGCCGACCTGCCCGGCTACCCGTACGCCCCGCACTACGTGGATGTCGGTCCCCTGCGTCTGCACCACCTCGACGAGGGGTCCGGGCCGACCGTGCTGTGCTTCCACGGCGAGCCGTCGTGGAGCTACCTGTACCGCCACATGCTCGACGGGCTCGTGGCGACCGGCCACCGCGTCGTCTGTCCCGACCTCGTCGGGTTCGGGCGCTCGGACAAGCCCACCGACCCGGACTGGTACACGTACGAGCGCCACGTGGAGACGGTCACCGCGCACCTCGACCAGCTCGAGTTGCAGGACGTCACCGTCGTCGTGCAGGACTGGGGCGGCGCCATCGGGCTGCGCTGGGCCGTCGAGCACGCAGACCAGGTCGGGCGCCTGGTCGTCATGAACACCGGCCTGTTCACCGGCCGCGTGAGCAAGGGCTTCATGGCCTGGCGGGAATTCGCCGAGCGCACGCCGGACCTGCCGGTCGGCTTCATCATCCAGGGCGCCACCACCACCGATCTCGCCCCCGAGATCGTCGCGGCCTACGACGCGCCGTTCCCGAACGTCGAGAGCAAGGCGGGCGCCCAGCGCTTCCCGTTGCTCGTCCCGATCACGCCCGACGCGCCCGGCGCCGCCGAGATGGCCGCCGTCAGCGACGCGCTGAGCACGTGGGACAAGCCGGCCCTGGTCGCCTTCTCCGACAGCGATCCCGTCTTCCCCTTCCCCCGGGCCGGCGAGGTCTTCACCGACCTGATCCCCACCGCCGGCGAGCAGGTGCGCATCGAGGGCGGCGCGCACTTCCTGCAGGAGGACCGCGGCGCCGGGATCGTGGCGACCATCCTGGACGCGTTCGGCACCCCCATCGGCGCGGAGCGATAGCCGTGCCCGGCGCGTACTGGCCGCAGCCGTGGACCGGCGAGGACGGCGGCCCCACCCGGCGCGGCTGCGCCGACGGCGTCCCCGGCCTGGACATCCAGCCCACCGAGGACCTGTACGTCGCCGCGGCGCGCGACGCGTTCGCCACCGACGTGCTCCTGCGCCGCGAGCCCGGCGAGCTGTACGCGCTGCGCCATCCGATCCGCTTCGGCGGCGAGCAGGCCCGGCCCGTCGAGGGCTGGGTGGAGCGGCTCGACCCGCTCACGCTCGAGGTCACCGCCTCCTCCCCGCGCCTACCGGGCGGCGCCTACTGGCCCGGCGGCCTGGCCGCGCACGCCAACGGCTCGATCATCATGGTCTTCGGCCGCTGGTGCCACCGCCTCACGCCGGACCTCGACGTTCTCGCCTCCCACCGCATGCCGGTGGCCGGGCCGCACAATTCGTGCGTGATCCTCGACGGCGGCGAGCTCGTGATGAAGGACTGCGACGCGCCGGCCGGCCTGGAGCCCTCCACCGTCTCCGTGCTCGACCCCGAGACGCTGCTGCCGGTGGCCCCGCCCCTGCGCCTGCCCGAGCCGTCGATCGCCCGCCTCAGCTCCGACGGCGAGACGGTCATCGCCGTCGGCACCACGGTCATCTTCCGGCTGCGGCTGGACCGCGCCGCGGGCCGGCTCCAGATCGACGAGACGTGGCAGCCCAGCTACGGCCCGGCCCCCGGTCGCGGCTACGGCTGGGACCCGGTCATCACCGACGAGCACGTCCTGTGGATGGACAACGGCCGCAACCACACGGACCGCACCATGCTCGGCTCCGGCGAGTCGCCGGACCCCGTCCGGCTGTGGTGGGCGCGGCGCGACGACGACCAGGCCGTGTTCTCGACCGAGATCAGCGGCCTGCCGTACGGCACCGAGTCCAACCCGCCCGCCTGGGACCCGGCCAGCGGCGTCGTCGTCGCCTACGACGCCGGCAACGCCGTGCTGCGGGCCTGGCGCCTGGTCGGCGACGAGATGCAGCCGCTGTGGCGCCGGGACGGGTTCGCCCACGCCGGGCACCTCATCCTCTACCCCGACACCCGCGAGCTCGTGGTGCAGGACTTCCGGGACGTCGAGGGCCTGCGCCGCCCGGGGCTGCGCCGCGTCCTGCGCCCGGCCCTGCAGGTGCTGGGCCAGTCGGCCACGGCGCGGCGCGCCTCGCTGCGGACCGGCACCGACCAGCTCGTCGTCCTGGACCTCGACACCGGCAACGACAAGGGCCGCGTCGACGTCCCCTCCCCCAGCCAGGGCTATCTGTTCCCGGCACCCGGGTTCGGCCGCGACGTCTACTACCAGTCGCTGACCACCATCGCCCGCGTCGCCGTCACCGCCGCGCCCTGAGCGCGCGCCGGCCGCTCAGGACTTGCGCGGGACGACCTTGAAGGCGCCCCGCATGAACGGGTGCACGCGGCAGAAGTAGGTGTAGGTGCCCTTGGGCAGGTTCTTGGGGATCGACCAGGTGTTGCGGTTGGCCGCGGCGGTGAAGTCGGTCCCGGGAGGGCCGTAGCCCAGCTCGCCGGAGTCGAACGTCACGGCGCCGTTGGCGAGCGGGTAGGCGATGCCCGTGGACTTGTTGCAGGGCTGCTTGCACGACGTGATCGTGTGGTAGATCGGGAGGTCGCCGCCGGGGGTCAGGTCGGCCTTGCCGGTGAGGCCGGGAGGCGCGTCCTGGTTGACGAACGTGAAGGTGCCGCCCTGGCGGACGGTCGGGACGCCCTGCCTGGCGTTCGTGCTGCTCAGGCCGCTGAGGTTGCCGCCCTTGTAGATGAAGCCGTTGATGAGGACCTGCGTGCCGTCGACCACCGGGCCGTTGAGGACCTTCAGCGGGTTGGGCAGCCCCATCGGCTCGCCGCCGTGGTTGCGGTTCTCGGCGAGCGGGCCGTGGGTGACCTTGCCGCGGGTCGGGTACTTGGCCGCGAACGGGTCGACGCCGAAGTGCCCGTCGGCCACGCCGATGGGCATGATCCCCATCGACTCGTACCAGGAGGCCTTTGAGGTGTCGTAGGTCGCCGAGGTGGAGATCACGTCACCCGGCTCGACGTTGATCTTCCAGTCCTTGGGCGTCGCGGTCATCGACACGTCCCACGAGACGGCACCCGCCGGCTCCCAGTACTTGGCCTGGGAGCGGAACAGGGTCTTGGTCTTGCCGTTGCGGGTGATCTTCAGGTCGGTGTAGAGGCCGCCGGGATGCAGGTGGCCTGCGGTGCCCACCAGCGTCTGGGGCTGGGTGACCGTCCATTCGTTGGCGGGGCGCCCACCGCGGCGGGACGCGTACGCGTCGGGCTGGTCGTCCGGGAAGGTGAAGCGGCGCTTGGCCTTGCTTCCCTTGCCGGTTCCGCGGATCGCGTCGAAGACGGGATAGCCCTTGCCGTTCTCCACGTCCATCCACTTCGTGTGGATCCCGGTGATGCCGGCGGCCGCCGGTGAGGAGGCGGGGATGAAGTCGAAGTCGTAGGTGATGAACACGGTCTCCGGCGAGGGCAGGAGGTCGTGGATCATGTGGTTCATCAGCCACCAGTCGCTGGTCTTGTACGTCCAGCCGAAGCCCGGGGCGTTGCTGGCGATGGTCTTCTCCTCGCCCGCCGCCCACGTCGGCTGCCCGTTGACCACCCACACCGCGTGGTGCAGGTGGATCTGGTCGACCCGCGGGATCGTCCCATCCTCGAGGATGAGGTCGGGATCGAAGTTCATGATGAACCCGTCCTCCTTGGGCTTCATCTGCGAGTTGTCCTCGAGGAAGATCGAGTTCTGCCCCGGCGCGATGTGGACCGGCCCGAAGACGTAGTGGTGGTGCTGGACCCCGTTGGCCCCGGTGGTGATCGTGTTCTTCGTCGCCAGTTTGAGCTTGGAGCTGGAGCGCTTGGGGGTCGTGGCCGCATCGGCGGTGCCGGCGAGGGCCAGCGCCGCGATCAGGGCACCGGCGAGCACCGGCAGGCGATTGAACATGCGTTCAGTATGACATTGCGCACACTCGGACTGCGCCGACACGTCACGTGTGTCAATCGGGGCCCGCTGAGCGGGCGTCTTCTGACAGACGTCGGGCGATCAGTCGCCGGCGGTCCGCCCCAGCGTCGTCCAGATCGCCGCGGCCAGGCCGGCGGCCAGGCGCGCGTCGTCCTGCGGGGGCCGTGCGGCCACGTGCTGGGCGACGGTGCGCTCCACCCCCCACGCCATCCACTCGGCGGTGACGGCCGGATCGAGGGCCGGGCTGATCGTGCCGGCCGCCTGGCCGTCGGCCAGCCGCTCCTGCAACCGGGCGACGAACGCGCCGATGCGCCCGCGCCAGAAGGCCGCGACCTGCTCGTCGTAGCCGGCCACCTCGGCCAGCGCGGCCAGCAGCGCCTCGTGCGCGCGCTGCTGCTGGAGGATGTCCCGCATCGTGCGCTCGAGGTGGTCGCGGTCGGTGAAGCCGGCCTCCACCCACGCCCCGGCGGCGGCGAACAGCTCCTCGGTCGCCGACTCGGTGATGCGCATGAGCAGCGCGGTCTTGTCCGGGAAGTAGAGGTAGAACGTCGAGCGGGCGATGCCGGCCTCGTCGGCGATGCGCTGCACGCCCAGCGTGGTGAAGCCGTTGCCCTCCCCCAGCAGCCGCTCGACCGCCTGGCCCACCTGGCGCACCACACCGTCACGGTGCTCGGGGGATCGGGCGGCGCGCCGCGTCACGGAGGGCATGGTCAGGAGGGTGACAGCCGCTCAGGCGGCGGACACGCGCGGCCCGGGCGTGAACGTCACGGGGAGGCTGCGCAGGGAGTTGGTCCACGAGGACAGGTTGCGCTCGACCGGCCCGGCGAGCTGCAGGTCGTCGAGCCGGCGGATCGTCTCCTCCAGCAGGATGCGCAGCTCCAGCCGGGCCAGCCCGGAGCCGAGGCAGAAGTGGCGCCCGCCCCCGCCGAAGGCGTCGTGGTCGGGCTTCTCGCGGTGGATGTCGAAGGTCTGCGGGTCGGTGAAGATCGCCTCGTCGCGGGAGGCGCTCGCGTACCACATGATCACCCGGTCGCCGGCGGCGATCGCCCGCCCGCCGACCTCCGTGTCGGTCTTGGCCGTGCGGTTGAACCACTGCACGACGCTCGTCCAGCGCAGGATCTCCTCGACGGCCCCGGGGATCAGCGCCGGGTCGGCGCGCAGCTCGGCCAGCGCGCCCGGGTGCTCCAGGAGGGCGAGGATGCCGCTGGACGTCGTGTTGCGGGTCGTGTCGTGGCCGGCGAAGGCCAGGAGCGCGAAGAAGACGAGGATCTCCGTGTCGGTCAGCGGCCGCCCCTGCACCTGCCCGTCGCGCAGCTTGGCGATGACGGTGTCGGTGGCGCCGGAGGCGGTCTGGAGCGCGATCTGCTCGCTGAGGTAGGCGCCCATCAGCCCGAACGCCTCCAGCGCGTCGGCGGGCTCGGGGGAGCTGGCGGCCGCCTCGATGTCGTGCGTCCACCCCAGGAACTGCTCGAAGTCCTCATCCGGCACGCCGAGCATGTCGGTGATGACGCCGAGCGGCACGCGGACGGCGAACTCGCTGACGAGGTCGGCGCTCCCCCGCTGGATGAACGCGTCGATGGTCCGCGTCACCCGTGCCCGGACCGGCTCCTCGAAGGCCCGGACCGCGTGCGGCGTGAAGGCACGCTGCAGGATCAGCCGGTACTCGGTGTGCTGCGGCGGGTCCATGTACAGGAGCAGATTGCGGGCCAGGTCCAGGGGGACGACCTGGTCGCGGTGGAGCATCACCCCCCGCTCGGCAGAGGAGAACGTGGCGTGGTCGCGGCTGACCCGGGCCACGTCCTCATGCCGGGTGACCGTCCAGCAGCCCGTCCCGTCCGGCAGCGGGTTCCACCGCACCGGCGCCTCCCGGCGCATCCGGGCCAGCAACGCGTGCGGCGGCCCGTCCACGTGCCAGCGCAGGTCGAAGAGGTCCACCTCCGCGAGGGCGGCATGGTCCGGGGCGACGGGTGTCTGCACGGGCATCGGGGGCTCCTCGTTCGGAATCGGACAGACTGTACGACATATCGTCCGACGAATTGTGGTGAGATAGGACCATGCGCACCGACCTGACCGTCCTGCAGCTGCCCGACGACCTCACGGCCGACTGGCTGCGCGAGGCGCTGGGGACCGGCCCGATCACCGGATTCACCGTCGCGTCGGTGGGCACCGGCCAGATGAGCGAGAGCCGCCGCATCACCATCGACTACGCGCCCGGCCCCGACGCCGGCCCCGCCACCGTGGTGCTCAAGACCGCCTCGGCCGACGAGAACAGCCGCGCCGCCGGCGTGGGCCTGGGCGTCTACGACCGCGAGGTCCGCTTCTACCGCGACCTGGCCGAACGGCTCGGCGGCCCCCTCCCCGCCTGCCACGTGGCCGTCATCGACCCCGACGCCGGCTGGTTCACCCTCGTGCTCGAGGACGTCGCGCCCGCCGTCCAGGGCGACCAGATCGCCGGCTGCAGCGTCGAGCAGGCCCGGCTGGCGATCCACGAGCTGGCCCGCCTGCACGCTCCCGTGTTCGCCGATTCCCAGCTCGGCGCGACCCCCTGGCTCAACCAGGAGATGCTCCTCAACCAGACGCTCATGTCCCAGCTCATCGAGCCGTTCGTCGAGCGCTACGGCGACCGCGTCGCCCCGGAGCACCGGGCGGTCTGCCGCCGCTTCATCGAGAGCCTCGACGGCTGGATCGCCGACCGCCGTCCGCCGCTGGGCCTCGTCCACGGCGACTACCGCCTGGACAACATGCTGTTCGGCTCCGGCGACGCCGCGCGGCGCTTCGTCGCGGTGGACTGGCAGACCGTGAGCTGGGGCCAGGTGATGACCGACGTGTCCTACTTCCTCGGCGGCTCGCTGCGGGTCGAGGACCGCCGCGCCCACGAGCAGGAGCTGGTGCGGGAGTACTACGACCAGCTCCACGCCCACGGCGTGCGCGGGTTCTCGTGGGAGGACTGCTGGGAGGGCTACCGCCGGCAGTCGTTCCTGGGGATCCTCATGACGGTCGGCCCCGCGATGCTCGTCGAGCGCACCGACCGCGGCGACGAGATGTTCCTCGTCAGCCTCGCGCGGTACGCCCAGCAGGTGCTCGATCTCGACGCCATCCCGCTGCTGCCCGAGCCGGGGGCGGGACGCCCGCCCGCCCTGGTCCCGGACCCGCAGGACGAGCACCCGCACGCCCCGGGCCCCGAGGAGCTGTGGAACGACAGCTGGTACTTCGACGCGATCTCCGACGACGAGCACACCGGCGTCTACACGCGGCTGGGCCTGTACCCCAACCTCGGCGTCTGCTGGGTGACCGCGTTCGTCTGCGGGCCCGGGCGCCCGACCGTCGCGGTGGTCGACTTCGCCGTCCCGCTGCCCGGCCCCGATGACCTGACGGTCAGCAACGAGGGCCTGCGGGCCGAGCACCTCTGCGAGGAGCCGCTGGAGCGCTTCCGCGTGCGGCTGGACGCCACCGGCTCCTCCCACGAGGATGCGGCAGCCCTGCTGCGGGGCGAGCCGGGGACGCCGGTTCCCGTCTCCTTCGACCTCGTCTGGGCGACGGACGGCATCCCCTACGCCTACCGCGTCGCCACGCGCTACGAGATCCCCTGCCTGGTGCAGGGCACCATCCGCATCGGGGACGACACCCTGAAGTTCCACGGCCCCGGCCAGCGCGACCACTCCTGGGGCACCCGCGACTGGTGGTCCGCGGAGTGGATGTGGTCGGCCGGGCGCCTGGAGGACGGCACCCGCCTGCACGGCGTGGAGTTCCGCCTGCCCGACGCCCCGCGGATCGGGGTCGGATACGTCCAGACGCCGGGTGACGACGTCGTCGAGCTCGACCACGTGGCAGCGGCCGAGGAGGCACTGGCGGACGGGCTCATCGCCGCCGCCCAGATCACCTACGGCGACCTGACCGTGGCGGTGGAGCCGCTCGCCTTCGGGCCGCTGCGCCTGGAGGCGCCGGACGGGCGGGTCACCGAGTTCCCCCGGGCGATGTGCCACGTGGAGGCGACCGATGGGCGGGCGGGCGTCGCGTGGGTGGAGTGGAACCGCAACGCGTCGCTGGGCCGCTGACGCGGCTCAGGCGCTGATGAAGGCCAGCGGCACCGAGGAGCCGGCCTGACGGCGGACCGTGACGATGCGCCGGCCGGGCTGGACGGCGTCGCGCACCGTCCCGGCGTGCTCGCCGAGCACCCGCACGGCCGCGTCGAGGTCGTCGACGACGAAGGTGACGCCCCAGAAGGCGGCCGGGTCGGCGGAGGCGGGCGCGACGGGACCCACGACCTCCACGATGACCGGCCCCGCGCGGTGGAAGGCCTGCTCCATCGTGCCCTGCGGGGTCGTGACCCCGGTCCGCACCCGCCGCAGGCCCAGTCCCGCCGCATCGAGCGCCGCCGAGGTGCGCTCGCGGTCGGGGGTGGCCACGACCACGTGGTCCACGCCGGTGGCGGTGTTGGGGTGGGCGCCGGCCGGGGCCGGCCCGGCCGGGGCGGGCGCGGTCGCCAGCCCGTCCAGGGGCGCGCCGTCCCAGTCGCGCAACGTCCACCCCACGATGCCCGTGCCGACGCCGGAGCCGAGCAGGCGGACGGCGACGGGCCCGACCCGCGCCACGTCACCGGTCACGGTGAAGCCGAGCGCGCGCCACGTCTGCGGTTCGTCGGCGACCTGCAGCTCGACCACCGCGGGGCGCGACGCCGGCCCGGTCACTTCTTGCGGTTGCGCTTGCGGGCCTGCCGGGCCCGCTTGTCCTTGGCCCGGGCCTGGCGCTTGCGGTGATGCGGGGTGGTCATCGAGCCCTCGTCGTACGGGTTCTCGTCGGCCTTCAGCGGAGCCCGGCGGCGGGCGTCCCGCCAGATGAAGTAGATGATCGCGGTCAGGACGATCACGCCGCCGCCGAAGAGCAGGATCTCGTCGGTGGACGACAGGTCGCCGCTGGAGGTCGTGGAGTTCGACGCGGTCGTCGCGACCGTCGGCGTCTGGTCGGGCGTGGCCTGCGGGATCGGGGCGAACGGGCTCGACTGGGCCAGCGCGGCGGCCGGGACGCAGAGGCCCGAGGCGGCAAGCAGCAGGAGCACGACGGAGAGCGGACGACGCAGACGGCGCATAGGCGCGGGCATGATGCCACGGCGGGCGCCTTCGTGGGGCGGCGGGTCCCGGTGCGTCCGACGCGGCGCGCGCGGTAGATTGCTGGCATGCCCCCCAAGCAGCGACAGGTACGGATGGAACAGCGCGGCGCCATGGCCGCGATCGAGGCGCTTCAGACGAAGCCCGACGAGGAGCTCGAGCGTGAGCAGAAGTTCCGCGCGGCGGCCCTGGCCATCCTGGGGGCGCGGGCGGCCGAGAAGTACGACGCCAAGGCGGCCCGGTCCTACTTCCAGCGCGCCATCGCGGCCGCCCGGCCGCAGGAGCGGATGCAGATCCGCCGCATGGCCGACGCCTCCCTGGCCCTGGCCGAGCGCCGGCCGAACGACCTCAAGCAGGCCGTCGAGCGCCTCGGGCAGGAGGCCCCCTCCAGCCGCCAGCTCTTCATGCTGCGCTTCGTCGGCCTCGTGGCGCCGCCCAAGAGCGCCGGCCTCATGGCCCGCATGCGCGGCATCGGCCTGATCATCCTCATCATCGCCCTGCTGCTGGCCGTCGCGCTGGGGATCGTCGAGCTGATCTCGCTGGCCACCGGCTCCGTCGGGCTCGCCCAGGCGCTGATCTACGCGCTGCTGCTGCTCATCGCCGTCCTGGGCGTGCTCATCATCGTCGGCCGACGACGCCAGGCCCGGATGCAGGCGCGCGGCCCGTCCAAGTAGTCCATGTGCGGGCGGTTCACGCTCACCGCGCCTGACCCCGCCGCGCTGCGGGCCCGCTTCGGGCTCGACGAGTCCGTCCGCATCGAGCCGCGCTTCAACGTCGCGCCGACCGACGACGTGGTCGCCGTCACCACGGACCGTGAGGGCGCCCGCCGCGGCGAGCTGCTGCGCTGGGGGCTGGTGCCGCACTGGGCCAAGGACCCGGGCGTCGGCGCGCGCATGATCAACGCCCGCGCCGAGACGGTGGCGGAGAAGCCCGCCTACCGCGACGCGCTGCGCACCCACCGCGCGCTGATCATCGCCGACGGGTTCTACGAATGGCAGCCGCGCGACGGCGCCCGCAAGCTGCCGTGGTGGATCACCCGCGCCGACCACGAGCCGTTCGCCTTCGCGGGCCTGTGGGCCTCCTGGCGCCCGGCGCCGGACGTCGAGCCGCTGCGCACCTGCACCATCATCACCACCGACGCCAGCTCCTCCCTGCGCGCGATCCACGACCGCATGCCCGTCCTGCTGCCCGCGGGCGCCGAGGATGCCTGGCTGTCCCACGACACGCCGCAGGAGCGGCTGCTGGGCCTGCTCACCGCGGCGCCGGACGACGAGACGACGGCCCGGGCGGTGGGCTACGCCGTCAACACAGCAGGCCACGACGCGCCCGACTGCCTGGACCCGCCGCCGCCGGACGAGGCGCCGGAGGCCGAGGGCGCTCCCGCGCTGTTCTGAGCCGCGGGCGGGCCGCTACTCGACGAGGGTGGCCTTCTCGATGAGGACCGGGGAGATCGGCACGTCCTGATCGTCCTTCTCCACCGCGGCGATCTTCGTGACGGTGTCGTCACCCTTGGTCACCTTGCCGGCGATCGCGTAGTCGGGCGGCAGGCCGACGTCGGCGCCGGTGACGATGAAGAACTGGCTGCCCGAGGTGCCCGCCGGCTCGGCGCCGGTCTTGGCCATCGCCACCACGCCGCGCACGTAGGCGGCGTCGCTGGGCGGATCCTCCTGGACCGACCAGCCGGGGCCGCCGTCGGGGGCGCCGCCGGGCGAGCCGCCCTGGATCACGAACTCCTGGCCCGGGGTGCCGGCGATGCGGTGGAAGGGCAGGCCGTCGTAGAAGCCCTTGCGCACGAGGTAGGCGAACGTCGAGGCGGTCTTGGGCTGGCTCGTCGTGTCGAGGGCGATGGTGATCGGCCCGCAGGAGGTCTGCAGCAGGACGGAGACCTTCGCGCCCTTGGGGAGCTGATCGCCCTTGCCGGGCTCGGGCACCGAGCGGCCCGCGGTGTCGGGGGCGGTCACCGTGCGGCAGCCGTCGGCCGAGGAGGCCGGGGGCGCCGGCGCGGGGGTGCTGGCCACCACCGTCGCGGGCGAGGTGGCCGCCGAGGCGTCCTTCTTGTCCTCCGCACACCCGGCGGTCAGCAGGGCCAGGGACACGGCGGTGAGCAGGGCGAGGAGTGCGCGCATGGGTGGGGCAGGATAATCACCGGGCGATGTCCCCGACTTCCGTCCGCCCGCTCAAGCCCTTCATGGGCCGCTACGCCAACGTCATCCTCGATCTCGACGGCTGCGTGTGGATCGGCGACGAGGCCCTCCCCGGATCGGTCGAGGCGGTGACGGCCATGCGGCAGGAGGGCAAGCGGCTGGCCTTCGTCACCAACAACGCCATGCACAGCGAGGAGGACTTCGTACGGCGGCTGTGGAGCATGGGCTTCCAGGCGTCGGTGGAGGAGATCTTCACCCCGGCCACCGCGGTGCGGGCCCTGCTGGCCGACACCCCGGACTGGCAGCGGGCGCTCGTCGTCGGCGCCCCCGCCCTCGTGCGCGCGGTCCAGGGCGCGGGCCTGCGCGTCTACGAGCCCGACCCGGCGGACGTCCACGCCCCCGGCGACCTGGACGTGGTGATCGTGGCCGCCCACAGCCATCTGCGCTTCGACGACCTGCGCCTGGCCACCCACGCGCTGGCCGGCGGCCTGCCGCTCATCGCCACGGACGGCGACGTCGCCTATCCCCTTCCCGGCGGTCCGTGCCCCGGGACGGGCGCCATCGTCGCCGCGCTGGAGGCCGCGTCCGGCACGCAGGCCCGGGTCCTGGGCAAGCCCGAGCCCTTCCTCTTCGAGATCGCCCTGGAACGGCTGGGGCCCGGCGAGACCCTGGTGGTCGGCGACCGGCTCGACGCCGACATCGCCGGCGCCCAGGCCGCGGGGCTGGACAGCGCGATCGTCCTGACGGGCTCCGTGACCGGGGAGGACGCCGCCGCCTGGACGCCGGACATCACCCACGTCGCCGACCTGCTGGGAGACCTCGTGCTCGCCGGCCCGGCAAGATAGAGCGATGCCCGACCGCCGCATCCACCTCATCGCCAACCCGTCCGCCGGGGGCGGCCGTGCCGGCGAGGTCCTCCCCGCCGTGCGGCAACGCCTCGCCGAGCGGGGCCTGGAGGTCGAGACGACGGTCACCGAGCACCTGCAGCACGGCCGCGACGCCGCCGTGGCCGCGGTGGCCGACGGCGCCATTCCGGTGATCCTCAGCGGCGACGGCCTCGTCGGCGCCGCCGCCGGCGCGCTGTGCCGCGTCCCCGGCGCCACGATGGGCGTCATCCCCGGCGGCCGGGGCAACGACTTCGCCCGCATCACGGGCATCCCCTTCGACCCCGTCGAGGCCTGCGACGTGGTCGCCGACGGCGAGGCCCGCGCCTTCGACCTGGGCGAGGTGGACGGCAAGGCGTTCGTGGGGATCGCGTCGCTGGGGTTCGACTCCGACGCCAACCGCATCGCCAACGAGGCGCCGAGCTGGCTGGGCGCCGGCGTGTACGCCTACGCCGCCCTGCGCGCCCTGCTCGGCTGGCGCCACGCGCAGTTCACGGTCGACCTGGACGGCGATGTGCGCACCTTCAGCGGCTGGTCGGTGGCGGCGGCGAACTCGCGGGCCTACGGCGGCGGGATGCTCATCGCCCCCCACGCCGACCTCCACGACGGCCGCCTCGACGTGATCCTCACCGAGGCCAGCTCCCGCCTGCACTTCCTGCGCAGCCTGCCCACCGTGTTCAAGGGCACCCACGTGCGCGACCCCAAGGTCCACGAGCTGCGCGGTGGCACGGTGCGGATCTCCGCCGACCGGCCGTTCGTCGTCTACGCCGACGGCGACCCCATCGGCGAACTGCCCGTCACGGTCACCACCCTCCCCTCCGCGATCCGCATCATCGTCCCGCCCGGCGGCGAAGCACCGGCCCCCGCGTCGTGAAGGCCGGGATCCGCGGCACGGTCGCCCGCACCGCGGGGCGGCTCTCACGGGTCGCCGGGCGCGGCGGCACCTCCATACCGGGGAAGGTCCTGCTGCGGCTGCACCCGCACGCGATCCGCGACATGGCCGCTGGCCTGCACCGCGGCAACGCCGTCATCTCCGCCACCAACGGCAAGACCACGACCGCGGCGATGGTGGCCGGGATCCTGGAGCAGGGCGGCGCCCACCTCGTCCACAACCGCCAGGGCGCGAACATGGCGGGCGGGATCGCCGCCACGCTGCTGGAGCAGTCCGGCGACACCGGCCTCTTCGAGGTCGACGAGTTCTGGCTTGGCCAGGTCGCCGGCGAGTTGCAGCCGCAGGCCCTGCTCCTGGCCAACCTGTTCCGCGACCAGCTCGACCGCTACGGCGAGCTGGAGACGATCGCCGACCGCTGGGCCGACGTGGTGCAGGCGCTCCCCGCCACGCGCCTGGTGCTCAACGCCGACGACCCGCTCATCGCCGACCTGGGCCGTGATGCCGCGGACGCCGTGTTCTTCGGCATCGAGGACACCTCGCTGGCGCTGGCCGGGATGCAGCACGCCGCCGACTCCAAGCACTGCCGGCGCTGCGGGGCGCCCTACGTCTACGACGCGATCTTCCTCGGGCATCTGGGCCACTACCACTGCGACTCGTGCGGCGCCCGGCGCCCGGCGCCGACGGTGATGGCCGATGACGTCGTCCTGCACGGCGTGCGCGGCGCGGCGTTCCTGCTGCGCACCCCGCAGGGCGACGCCCGGATCGAGCTGCCCCTCCCCGGCCTCTACAACGTCTACAACGCGGTCGGCGCCGCCGCGCTGGCGCTCGCCCTCGGCGCGCCGCTGGCCGACATCGTCGCCGGCCTGCAGCGCGTGGCGCCCGCCTTCGGCCGGGCCGAGACGGTGACCGTCGCCGGGCGGCCGATGTCGATCATGCTTGTGAAGAACCCGGCCGGGGCCAACGAGGTGCTGCGCACCCTCGCCCTGGAGGACGGCGAACACGACGTGCTGTGCGTCCTCAACGACAACATCGCCGACGGTCGCGACGTCTCGTGGGTATGGGACGCCGACTTCGAGGTGCTGGCGCCGCGCGTGCGCCGCGCCGTCTGCGCCGGCACACGCGCCGCGGAGATGGCCGTGCGCCTGAAGTACGCCGGGGTCCCAGCCGACCGCCTCGAGGTGGAGCCGGACCTGGACGCGGCGCTGGACCGCGCACTGGACGCCTCCCCCGCCCCCGACCGCCTCTTCGCCCTGCCCACCTACACCGCGATGCTCGCCCTGCGCGAGCGGCTCGTGTCCCGCGGCGTGGCCGGGAGCTCGTTCGGATGAGCGCCCCCACCGTCGCCCCTCGGCCGCCCGACGACCTGCCGCCCGCGGCGTGGGCCGCCGTGCTGTGGCACGACATCGAGTGCGGCGCCTACCGCGCCGACCTGCCGGTGTGGCGCACGCTCGCCGGCGAGCATCCGGGCCCGGTGCTGGACCTCGGCGCGGGAACCGGCCGGGTCGCCCTGGACCTCGCGGCGCTGGGCCACACCGTGGTGGCCGGCGACCTGGACCCCGACCTGCTGCGGGCGCTCGACGCCCGCGCCGCCACCGCCTCCCTGCCGGTGCGCACCGTGGTCGCCGACGCGCGCACCCTCGACCTGGACGGCGCGCCCTTCCCCCTCATCCTCATGCCGATGCAGACCGTCCAGCTCCTCGGCGGCGCCGAGGGGCGCGCGGCCTTCCTGGCCCGGGCCCGCGCCCTGCTGGCCCCCGGCGGGCTGCTGGCGATCGCCCTGGCCGAGGCCCTGGACGTGTTCGACCTCGACGACGAGGGCGACTGGAACGTGCTGCCCGACATGCGGGAGATCGACGGCGTCGTGTACGCATCCTGCCCGCGGGCCGTGCGCGATCTCGGCGCGCAGGTCGCGCTGGAGCGCGCGCGGGAGACGATCCTGCCCGACGGCACCCGCACCGTGGAGGACGACCGGATCCTCCTGGACCGCCTCGCGCCCGAGGTGCTGGAGGCCGAGGGCGCCGCCGCCGGCCTGCGCCCCCTCCCCCGCCGGCACATCCCCCCGACCGACGAGCACATCGGCTCCACGGTGGTGATGCTCGGTGGCTGACCCCGTGCTGCGCCTCTGCGCCCTGTACCCCGACGTCATGAACATCTACGCCGACCGCGGCAACATCCTGCTGCTGGAGCGCCGCTGCGCGTGGCGCGGCATCGGCTTCGAGGTCACCGCCGCCGGCTTCGGCGCCGCCGTCGACCCCGACGCCCACGACATCTTCTACCTGGGCGGCGGCCAGGACCGCGACCAGGAGCTGTGCGCCCAGGACCTCGTGGAGACCAAGCGCGACGGGCTGCATGGCGCCGCGGCGCGCGGGGCGATCGTGCTCGGCGTGTGCGGCGGCTACCAGCTGCTCGGCCACTCCTACGAGCTCGGCGACCGGGCCGTTCCCGGCGTCGGCCTCGTCGACCTCCACACGGTGCGCTCCGACGCCCCGCGCCTCATCGGGAACGTGGCGATCGAGGTGGCGCTGCCGGACGCCGGGGCGCTGCCCGGCAGCGGGGTCCTGGCGGGGTTCGAGAACCACGGTGGCCGCACCCACCTGGGCGCCGGCGAGCAGCCGCTGGGGAAGGTGCTGCGCGGGCACGGCAACACCGGGGACACGGGCGTGGAGGGCGTCGTGAAGGGCCACGTGATCGGGACCTACCTGCACGGGCCGCTGCTGCCCAAGAACGCCTGGTTCGCCGACTGGCTCATCGCCACCGCGCTGGGCCTCGAGGCGCTGGACCCTCTCGACGACACGCTCGAGGACGCCGCGCACGCCAGCGCCCGGCACGCCGCCGGCCTGGACTGACCCCGTCCGGGGCTTCTTTCCCACCGCATCGGTGCAGTATCGTCAGGGCGGCATGTTGGCGCGCAACGATCCCGGCCGCGCCAAACCCCCGTATACGCTTCTGACTCCTGCAGGACCGGATCTCGCGTGACCGACTCCCACACCGCCCAGTCCGAGGGGACGCTGTCCAACCGCCGTGCGGCGACGCTGGAGTTCGACCATGTCTCCAAGACGTACGCCGGCAGCGACGAGCCCGCGATCCAGGACCTGAGCTTCCAGGTCGAGGCCGGGGAGATCTGCGTGCTCGTCGGCCCCTCGGGGTGCGGCAAGACGACCGCGATGCGCCTGGTCAACCGCATGATCGACCTGACCAGCGGCGACATCCTGCTCGACGGCGAGAGCGTGATGCGGCGTGACACCGCCCAGCTGCGCCGCGAGATCGGCTACGCCATCCAGCAGATCGGGCTGTTCCCCCACCTGACCATCGGCGACAACATCGCCACCGTCCCCAAGCTCCTGGGCTGGAAGAAGGACCGCATCGCCGCCCGTGTGACCGAGCTCATCGAGCTGATTGGCCTGGATCCCGCCGAGGTCCGCGACCGCTACCCCTCCCAGCTCTCCGGCGGCCAGCGCCAGCGCATCGGCGTGGCCCGCGCCCTGGCCGCCGACCCGCCGCTGATGCTCATGGACGAGCCGTTCGGCGCGATCGACCCGATCAACCGCGAGCGCCTGCAGAACGAGTTCCTGCGCCTGCAGCGGGAGCTGCGCAAGACGATCGTCTTCGTCACCCACGACATCGACGAGGCGATCAAGATGGGCGACCGCATCGCGATCCTCGAGAAGGGCGGGGTGCTGGCCCAGTACGCCACGCCCGCCGAACTGCTCATGACGCCGGCCAGCGAGTTCGTCGCCGACTTCGTGGGCGCCGACCGCGCCCTCAAGCGCCTGGCGCTGCAGCGCGTGCGCGACATCGACCTGTGGACGACGCCGCTGGCGCACGTCGGCGAGCCCGTCGCGGCCGCGCGAGCGCGCGCGGCCGACAGCGACCTGGACCTGCTCCTGCTCGTGGACGAGGAGACGCGCCCCGTACGGTGGCTGCGCCCCGGCGACCTCGTCGGGGAGACCGTCCCGGACGTCACGCGCGACCCGCCGCTCGTCACCGTGGACGGCGAGGACCTCCTGCGCGACGGCCTCTCGGATCTGCTGCAGCACGGGGCCCAGTACGCCCC
>CAZXNX010000006.1:0-20332 GCA_964642225.1 uncultured Solirubrobacteraceae bacterium
CCCGCATGGTCGACGCGTGCACGTCGGTCGGCGCGCTGCCCTTCTACGGCCCGTTCGGCGACATCAAGGACGTCGCCGGCTGCGAGGCGCAGTTCCGCTCCGCCTTCCTCCTCGGCTGCGTCGGCGCCTGGTCGCTGCACCCGGTGCAGATCGGCATCGCCAAGAAGGTCTTCTCCCCCGATCCCGACGAGGTGCTCTTCGCCAAGAAGGTCATCGAGGCGATCCCGGACGGCCGCGGCGTGCACATGATCGACGGCAAGATGCAGGACGACGCCACCTGGAAGCAGTGCCAGGTGATGGTCGGCCTGGCCCGCATGCTCTCCGAGAAGGACCCGGAGCTGAAGGCGGCCTATGGCTTTTAGTCAGGGCGCCGTGTAGACGAGGCGGGTGCCGTCGCGCACGAGGGAGAGGTCGTTGCCCTCGAAGCCGGCGGCGACCTTGCCCCGCAACACCGCCGCGATCTCCTTCTCGAGCGCGGCGGCGTTGCCGCGGCAGGCCATGCGGGTCAGCGACAGGCGGCCGAAGACGATGAACCCGTCGTCGCGGACCTCCACGTCGGCCCCGCCGCGGTTGCAGCCCGTGTAGACGAGAGCGCGGCCGCTGCTGGTGAACTCCAGCGTGGGCGGGCTGGCCGCCGGGACGGCCGGCCCCGCCTTGCCATCCCCCTCGACGACCTGGCGCAGCTTCCACGCCGTGCCGACGATCGGCGGCGGGCCGCTGCGGCCCGCGCCGCCCTCCGGGCTGTCCTTGAGGTCGATCCGCACGTCGCCCTGGGTCAGCGTCAGCCCGCCGTCGGCGGCCGCCGCGATGTGGACGCCGTTCTTCAGGAGCGACCGCAGCCACTCCTCTTGTTGCTGCAGCGGCCCCACGCACGCCATCATCGTCGTGGCGCCGGTGGGGTTCATCCGCAGGATCCCGGACTTGATCTGGTAAATGCCCAGGATCGCGTTGCAGCCGGAGGACGCGCTGAGCTGCTCCGTGTCGTTGAACGACAGCGAGATCGTGCTGCCCGGCACCAGCGTGTGGCCGGTGACCTTCGTGGCGACGTAGTACCTGCCGGCCACGTCCGACGTGGTGAGGCCCGTGTCCTTCCCGCCGTCGTCGCCGCAGCCGGCGATGGCCGTGGCGCCGAGCGCGGTCAGGGTGATCAGGGTTGCGATGCGCCTCATGTGGCGCGCGAGCCTACAGGCCCTTGGGGTGACGGACCGTGAAGCCCGCCAGCGAGCGCGGGGCCGTCTGCCAGCGCGATCCGAGCGGTCCGGCGCGGCCGCTGGTGTCGAAGCGCAGGCCGCCCATGTACATGAAGGTGTGGGTGTCGTTGGCGAAGATGGTGATCCACTTGCCCTGGCCCGGCTCGCCCCAGTCCGCCAGCTCACCCGAGGTCATGGTGCGGCGCAGGATGCCGCCCGCCGCGAACGCGTAGCTCAGCGACCCGGAGCAGTCGTAGGCGCTGTCGATGAAGCTCGCGTGGCCGCCGCCGTAGACGTAGGGGAAGTGGGCGATCGCGTTGGCCCCGCTGACGATCCGCTGGACCACCTCGGGGGCGTCCGCCGGTGCCTGGGCCAGGCCGTCGGCGGTCAGGGACAGGCGCCCGCCGGAGGCCTTGGCCGCCTTCTGCTGCGCGGCCACCGCCTTGTCCATCAGCTCCAGTTCCTTCTTGATGTCGGCGTCGGAGGGGGCGCCGGGCGAGACGCCGTCGGTCGGCGACGCGCCGCCGGGGTCGGACACCGGCTTGACCTTGCCCGGGGCGGGCGCCTTGGCGGCGCCCTGCTCGCGTTCGGAGAGGGCGAAGCTCTGGGCCTCCTCGGTGTCGCGCGGCACGAGGGTGCCGGAGCTGCTCGTCACCGTGGCGGGCGGGGCGGTGGCCACCTGGGTCGCCGAGGCCGCCTCCGCGCCCGGCTCGGGGCCGCTGCTGGAGCCGCAGGCGCTCAGCGCGAGGATCGCGACGCCGGCGGCCAGGAGGCCGCCGCCGGTGCGGGGCAGGATTCGTCCGGGGACGCGGTGGGACATCTCCCCCATCGTCGCATGTGGGCGGCGCCAGGTCGCCGGTCGCCGCCCACGCACAACGTCAGCGCAACATTCAGACCGACGCGACCCGGCGGTAGCGCGAGACGGCGATCGGCGCGAAGACCGCGATGAGGCCCAGCGACCACACGAGGCTGAGCCAGATGTTGTCCCCCGCGGGGGCCCCGAGCCACAGCGCCCGCAGCGCGTCGACGGTGATCGTCACCGGGTTGACCGAGGCGAACGCCTCCAGCACCGGCGGCATGGTGGAGATCGGCACGAAGGCCGAGGAGATGAAGGTGAGCGGGAAGACCCAGATGAACCCGATCTGCTGGGCGGCCTCCACGTTCATGACGGCCAGGCCGACGATCGCCGAGATCCACGAGATCGCCAGGCCGAAGAGCAGCGCCAGCACCACGCCCGCCAGCACCTCGGGGACGGAGGTGTGGAAGGAGAAGCCGACGACGATGCCCACCAGGAGCAGCACCGCGACCTGGAAGACGTTGGTGACGGTGTCGGCCAGCGTGCGGCCGGCCAGGACCGCGGAGCGCGCCATCGGAAGCGAGCGGAACCGGTCGATGAGCCCCTTCTGCAGGTCGTCGGCCAGGCCCACGCCGGTCAGCGTCGCGCCGAAGGCGATCATCTGGATGAGGATGCCCGGGATGAGGAAGTCGACGTAGGAGTAGCCCGGCGTCTGGATGGCGCCGCCGAAGACGTAGACGAACAGCAGCACGAACATGATCGGCTGCACCGTGAAGCCGAGCAGCAGCTCGGGGCTGCGCGGGATGCGTCGCAGGTTGCGCTGCGTCAGCAGCAGCGCGTCGCCGATCGCCCTCATGCCCGCACCCCTTCGTCCTCGTAGTCGTCGTCGACGGCCTTCTCGCGCGCCTCGGCCGCGTGGCCGGTCAGCCCCAGGAAGACATCGTCGAGCGTGGGGCGCCGCACGGCGATGTCGTCGGCCTCGATCCCGGCGGCGTCCAGCGAGCGCACCGCCTCGGCCATCACGCCGGTGCGCGAGCGCAGGCTCACCGACACCTCCAGGCCGTCGACCACCGGCTCGCCGCTGGCCTGCGACAGCGCCGCCAGGGCGCGCGCGGCCGCGTCGACGGCGCCGTCGCCCTCCACCGCCACCACCAGGCGCTCGCCGCCGACCTGGTCCTTCAGCTCGTCGGACGTGCCCTCGGCGATCACGGTCCCGTGGTCGATCACGGCGATGCGGTCGGCCAGGCGGTCGGCCTCGTCGAGGTACTGGGTGGTGAGCAGGACGGTCGTCCCGTCGGAGACCAGCCCCTCGACGAGGTCCCACACCGACAGGCGGCTGCGGGGGTCCAGGCCGGTGGTGGGCTCGTCGAGGAAGAGCACGGGCGGGCTGGCCACCAGCGCGGCGGCCAGGTCCAGGCGCCGGCGCATGCCGCCCGAGTAGGTCTTGGCGGCGCGGCCGCCGGCCTCGACGAGGTCGAACCGCTCCAGCAGCTCCTTGGTGCGCTCCCGCGCCCGTGTGCGGCCCAGGTGGTAGAGGCGCCCCACCAGCTCGAGGTTCTCCACCCCGGTCAGGTTCTCGTCGACCGCCGCGTACTGGCCGGCCAGTCCGATGTGCTCGCGCACCGTGTTGGGGTCCTTGACCACGTCGATGCCGGCCACATGGGCCGTGCCCTCGTCGGGCTTCAGCAGGGTGGTGAGCACACGCACGGTGGTGGTCTTGCCGGCGCCGTTGGGGCCCAGGAGGCCCAGCACGGTGCCGGCGGGAACGGCGAGGTCCACCCCGGCGAGGGCCTGGACCTTGCCGTAGGCCTTGCGCAGGCCGCGGGCGTCGATGGCGTTGTCGTCGGGCACGAGCGGGCACGTTATCGAGCCGGGACCTCGTCCCAGCGGCAATGCGCGATCCGGGCACGACAGCGCTCCCGAAGTGTGCCGCAGCGGCCATGAGACATCCCGCCGGTCGTACTTCCCGTAGGGTTCCGCCCCGCTCTCTCCACCCCCACGCAAGGCAGAGCAGATATGCGCTTCTTCGAATACGAGGCCAGGGCGATCGTCGGCAAGGCGGGCGTCCCGACCACCAACTACGGGTTCGCCACCACGGCGGAACAGGCCCGCAAGATCGCCGAGGACATCGGTGGCCCCACGGTCATCAAGTCCCAGGTCCTGACGGGCGGCCGGATGAAGGCCGGCGGCGTGAAGTTCGCCGACACGCCCGACGAGGCCGCCGCCTACGCGGCCGAGATCCTCGAGCTCGAGATCAACGGCCACATGCCGCGCGGTGTGCTCGTCGACCCCAAGGTCGAGGTCAAGCAGGAGTACTACGCCGGCGTCGTCTGGGACGGCACCCGCAAGCAGCCGGTGATGCTCTTCTCCGACATGGGCGGCATCGACATCGAGGAGGTCGCCGAGACCCACCCCGACCACGTCGGCCGCGGCCACTTCTCCAACATCCTGCCCTTCTCGGAGTTCCAGGCCAAACAGGTCATCGCCGCCACCGGCGTCACCGGCTCGCGCCTGAACAAGCTCGTCCCGATCCTCACGAAGCTCGCCAAGTGCTTCGTGGAGAACGACATGACCCTGGCGGAGATCAACCCGCTGGCCGAGATGGCGGACGGCTCGTTCGTCGCCGTCGACGCCCACATGGACATGGAGAACGAGGCCCGGGGCCGTCACAAGGCGCTGCTCAAGGAGCTCGGCGTCGGTGACGAGGAGACCCGCCAGGCCCGCGAGGCGACCCCGTTCGAGCTCGCCGGCGAGGCGGTCGACGCCGCCAGCCACCGCGGCGTGGCCGGCAACGTCACCGAGTTCGACGGCAACCTCGGCCTGGTCATCGGGGCCGGCGGCGGTTCGCTGACCCTGTTCGACGCGGTCCGCGCGCACGGCGGCAAGCCGGCCAACTACTGCGAGATCGGCGGCAACCCGTCGGTCGAGAAGGCGTGCGGCCTGGCCAAGCTGGTGCTGCAGAAGCCCGGCGTGGACAAGATCGCGGTGATGATGTCCATCGTCTCCAACACCCGCGTGGACATCGTCGCCCGCGGCGTCATCAAGGCCTGTCTGGAGCTGGGCTACGACCCGGCCGAGAAGATCACCATCTTCCGCATCCCGGGCGCCTGGGAGGACGAGGGCTTCCTCATCCTCGAGAAGTACGGCGTCGAGTACGCCGACCGCTCCGTGTCCATGCACGAGGCGGCGCGACGCGCCGTCGTCAAGATCAACGGGGAGGCCGCGGCCTGATGTCCATCCTCATCGACTCCGACACGACGTTCATCGTCCAGGGGATCACCGGCCGCGAGGCGGTCAACCTCACGCGGGAGTGCCTCGACTACGGCACCGGCGCGAAGATCGTCGGCGGCGTTACCCCCGGCCGCCTGGGCCGCGAGGTCCACGGCGTCCCCGTGTTCGACACGGTCGCCCAGGCCGTCGCCCACCACGGCGGGCCGATCGACGGCTCCGTCGTCACCGTCCCGCCCGCGTTCACCAAGGACGCGGTCTTCGAGGCGCTGGAGAACGGCATCAAGCTCATCGTCATCGTCACCGAGCGCATCCCGCGCCGCGACGTGGCGCAGATGGTCGAGCTGGCCGGCCTGCGCGGCGCCCGCATCATCGGGCCCAACTGCCTCGGGATCATCGTCCCCGACGTGATCAAGATGGGCGGCATCGGCGGCCCCGCCAAGGATGCGGCCAAGTCCTACTCCAAGGGAAGCATCGGGGTGATTTCGCGTTCGGGAGGGATGACGACTGAGATGTCTTCCACGCTCAGCGCCGCCGGCCTGGGCATCTCCACCGCCGTCTCCATCGGCGGCGACGCGATCATCGGCCAGTCCTACGCGGAACTGATGCCGCTGTTCGAGGCCGACGAGGAGACGCAGGGCATCGTGATCTACACCGAGCCTGGCGGCCGCATGGAGGCCGAGCTGGCCGCCTGGGTCACCGAGCACAACTCCCGCCTGCCGATCGTGGCCTTCATGGCGGGCCGGTTCATGGACGAGATGCCGGGCATGAGCTTCGGCCACGCCGGCACGATCGTCGAGGGCAAGGAGGACACGGCCACCGAGAAGATCGCGCGCCTGGCCGAGGCGGGGATCACCGTCGCCGAGGAGATCTCCGAGATCCCCACGATCATGAAGGCCAAGCTGGCCGAGAGGAGCGCTGCCTGATGAGGTCCGACGCCATCTTCATCGCCGTCGAGGTCGACGACGCCATCGCGCAGGATCCGTCCTACGCGGCCAAGCTGACGGAGGTCTGCACGGTCGACATCTTCGCGCAGGCCGGCGACGGCACGCTCGAGATCAAGGACGAGAACCTCGACGAGTGCGTGCTCTGCCGCCTGTGCCTGGACGCCACGCCGGCCGGCACCGTCAAGGTCCTGAAGCTGTACGACGACGGGGCCGAGCTCTAGGAGCTGGGCGCTTGCCCGAGCTCCCCGAGGTCGAGCGCGCCCGCGCCCTCATCGAGGAGCGGGCGCTGGGGCGGACGGTGGCCGCCGTGGACGACACGGACGGCTACGTCTGCCGCCCCCACGGCCCCGGGGAGATCGCCGACGCGCTGGTGGGCCGCACGTTCACCGCGGCCTACCGCGTCGGCAAGTCGATGTGGGTGGAGACCGACGGCGGGGACGGCCCCGACCTGGGCCTGCACCTGGGCATGGCCGGCCGCATCGTCATCGGCGAGGAGTCCGGCGGGGACCCGGTCTACGGCGGCTCCGGCGGCTCCCAGGCCGACCACACCGAGGGCAGCCCCACCTGGCGGCGCTTCACGGTGGAGTTCGAGGACGGCGGCCCGCCGCTGGTGCTGTTCGACAAGCGCCGGCTCGGCCGCGCCGTGCTCGACCCGGACCTGTCGCATCTGGGCCCGGACGCCGAGCAGGTCGGCCGCGACGACTTCCGCGCCCGCGTCGGGCGCTCCGAGGCGCCCCTGAAGGCGCGGATCATGGACCAGTCGGTGATCGCCGGTGTCGGCAACCTCCTGGCCGACGAGGCGCTGTGGCGGGCCAGGCTCTCCCCCGTCCGCCCCGCCGGCAGCCTCGACGAGCAGGAGCTGGACCGCCTGCGCGTCGCGCTGCGCGCCGCCACCCGGCGCGCGATCAGGCTCGGCGGCGTGCACACCGGGACGCTCATCCCGCACCGCAACCGCAAGGACGGCATCTGCCCGTCGTGCGGGGCGCCGCTGACGCGCGACACCGTCGGGGGCCGCACCACCTGGTGGTGCCCGGTGGAGCAGCCCTGGCCCCTTCCGTAGGGTTTCGGCAATGCTCATCTCCACCGACGGCACGGCCGTGACGGCGGTGAAGCGGGCCTGATCGCGCGGGACGCCATCGAGGCGGTGCTCGGCGAGGAGCCGCGGTCCCTCGTCGCGGTTCCCGGTGGCGATCTCAACGACGCGTACCGGGTGACGCTGGCCGACGGCGCCGTCGTCTTCGCCAAGACGAGCCCCGACGCCCCGCCGGGGGCGTTCGCCGCCGAGGCGGCCGGGCTGCGGTGGCTGGGCGCGGCGGCCGCCGACGGGATCGCCGTGCCGCAGGTGCGTGGCGCGGGGGACACCGCGCTGGTGCTGCAGTGGCTTGAGCAGGAGCCACGGGCGCCGGGCTTCGACGCCCGGCTCGGGCGCGGCCTGGCCACGATCCACCGTGCCGGGGCCGACACGTTCGGCGCCACCCCGCACGGCGGCCCCACCTTCCTGGGCCCCCTCGTCCTGCCCAACGACGCGGCCGGCCCGGGCCCCACCTGGGGCGCCTTCCACGCGGCCTGCCGGCTCGAGCCGGTCGGGCGGCTGGCCGACGAGCGAGGTCTGCTGCCGCCCGGCACGTACGCGCAGCTGGAGCGGCTGTGCGAGGAACTGGATGCGCTGGCCGGCCCGGCGGAGCCGCCCGCGCGCATCCACGGCGACCTGTGGAGCGGCAACGTCATGGCCGGCCCCGGCGGCCCCGTCCTCATCGATCCCGCCGCGTCGGGCGGTCACCGCGAGACCGACCTGGCGATGCTGCGCCTGTTCGGCTCCGTCTCCCCGCTGTTCCTGGCCGCCTACGAGGAGGTCTGGCCGCTCGCGCCGGGCCACGAGCGGCGGGTGGCGCTGCACCAGGTGTTCCCCCTGCTCGTGCACGCCGCCCTCTTCGGGGGCGGCTACGGCACGTCGGCCCGCCGCGCGATCGACACGGCGCTGGCGGACTGAGCCACGACCATTCCCGGGCTGGCGCGTTGGCACGGCATACGGATACGCTCGCGCCATGAAAACGCGGGTACTGATCCTTGGGGCGGGGTTCGGCGGCCTGGAGCTCGCGACGCGGCTGTCGGATCTGGCGGACGCCGTCGAGGTCACGCTGATCGATCGCAACGACTCCTTCTACTTCGGATTCTCCAAGCTCGAGGTGATGGTCGGTCGGCAGTCCTCCGACGAGGTCCGGCTCCCCTACCGTGAGTTCATCAAGGACGGCGTCGCGTTCCGCCAGGAGACGGTGACCGGGATCGACCCCGCCGCGCGGCGCGTCAGCACGGACGGGGGAACCTACGAGGCCGACTTCATCGCCGTGGCACTCGGCGCCGACTATGACTTCGCCGCCACCCCGGGGTTCCAGGAGGGCGGTCATGAGTTCTACTCGCTCGCCGGTGCCGAACGGCTCCGCGACGCGCTCGCCGAATTCAGGGGCGGCAGGGTGCTCGTCTCGGTGCTCGGGCAGCCGTTCAAGTGCCCGCCGGCACCGTTCGAGGGGTGCTTCCTGCTGGACGAGCACTTCACCCGGCGGGGGATGCGGGACGCCGTGGAGATCACGACGACCTTCCCGATGGCACGCCCCGTTCCCGTGTCCGACGAGGTCTCGCAGATGTTTCGCGACGGCCTGGCCGAGCGCAACATCAGGGAGCTGCCGCAACACCTCGTCACCTCCATCGACCCGGCGACGCGCACGGCACAGCTCGCGAGCGGGGAGACGCTGGGCTACGACCTGTTCATCGGGATCCCCGTCCACCGGGCGCCATCCGTATGCGCGGGCACGGAGCTCGTCGAGGACGACTGGGTGCCCGTCGACCAGTCGAACCTGAGGACGCGGTTTCCCGGTGTGTATGCGCTCGGCGACGTGTCGTCCGGCCCGCGGACCGTCCCCAAGGCCGGGATCTTCGCCGAGGCCGCCGCGGCCGTGGTCGCCGAGGACATCGCCGCCACGATCTCGGGCGGTGCGTCGCCGGCACCGTATGAGGCCTCCGGCGTCTGCTACGCCGAGTTCGGCGGCGGGCTCGTCAGCAAGGTCGAGGTCAGCTTTCTCCGCGGCGACAGCCCCGAGGCGCGCCGCTCCACCCCGGCGGCGGAGCACGGTGCCGACAAGGCGCAGTTCGGATCCACGCGCCGAGCGCGCTGGTTCGGGCGTTCCTGAACGGTGCGACGCCCGCAGCCTGCCTAGCAGGCGGCCCGCAGGCGAGCGCGGTACTTCTGCATGCTCGACCGCTGGAAGTCGCCGTGCGTCTGGGTGCGCAGCCGGGCCACGTTCTCGTGGTGGTACGGGCTGGAGAGCGACTCGTTGTGGCCGATCACGTTCTTCAGCGCGATCCCCTCGCGCGCCCGCAGCCAGCAGGTCAGGCGCAGGGAGGCGCGCATCTGGGCGGCGTCGCCGAGGACCTGCCCGTCCGAGAAGCCGACGTGCTCGATCCCGATGGCGGTGTAGTTCAGTCCCACCGTGTGGCGGCAGATGGTCCCGATGGACACGGCCTGGTGGATCACGCCCTTCTCGTCGACGATGAAGTGGGCGCAGATCCCCGGCTTCTCGTGCAGCTCGCTGTCGGCGACGTTCGGCGCGAAGGTGTTCCACGCCGACTGCCAGGTCGACGAGCCCGTCCAGTGCTCGACGATCACCTTCGGCTTCTTGAGCTGGAACGTGTTGCGGCCGTAGTGCCGGTTGGCGTACGCGCGGGTGTCGCGCTTGCGCTGGGCGTCGAACGGGATCGGCGACCAGCGGATCGGCGGCTTGCCCGCGTCGGCGGCGAGCGCGGAGCCGCCGCCGAGCGCCAGCACGGCGAGGACCGTCAGCGCGACGAGCCGCATCACGTCAGCGGCGCGTAGGCGTCCGGCCGGCGCGTGGTGAGGAACGGGAAGAGGTCGAGCCAGTCGCGCCGCTGGTCCAGGTCCAGGTCGGCGACGAGCACGGCGGGTCGATCGCGGGGTGCTTTGCACAGCACCCGACCGTACGGGTCGACGATGAACGATGAGCCGTAGAAGGTCAGCGGCGGCTCCGTCCCGATGCGGTTGACGGCCACGACGAAGAGGCCGTTGGCGATCGCGTGCCCCGTCATCACGCCCTGCCACAGCGGCTGGGTGTCGAAGTCGGGGTGGTCGGGCTCCGAGCCGATCGCGGTCGGGTAGACGAGCACCTCGGCCCCCGCCAGGGAATAGCCGCGGGCCAGCTCCGGGAACCACTGGTCCCAGCAGGTCGGGAAGCCGAAGCGCCCCTGCTCCACGTCGACGACGGGAAAGCCCCCGCCGGCCTCGACCGTGGCCGGCCCCTGGCGGAAGTACTTGTCCTCGAAGTACCCCTCGGTGATGGGGATGTGCAGCTTGCGGGTGCGGGCGACCAGCGTGCCGTCCGGCGCGACCACGATGGCCGTGTTGAAGCCGAGGCCGTCGTCGGCGTCGGCTCGCTCGTACAGCGAGGCATGCACGTTGACCCCATGCTCCGCGGCCTGGCCGGCGGCGAAGGCGAACGTCGGCCCCCCCATCAGGTCCTCGGGCGCGGCCCCCTCCTGTGAGGGCCCCTCGGGGGTGATGGCGAAGTACGGCGAGAGGGTGAGCTCCTGCAGGCACACGAGCTGCGCGCCCTGCCCGGCGGCCAGCGCGATGCCCGCGGCCAGCGCCTGGCGGTGCTCCTCGGGGTCCGGGTGCCAGCGGTGCTGGACGGCCCCGACCCGCAGCGGCGCACGCGACGGGTCGTGCACGCGCGCCGGGGAGACGGGCGTGCGGTCGATGGCGGTGATGAGCTGGATGTCCTCGGGCACGTCGCTCATCCTAGAGGCGGTGCCAGAGCGCGTCGTCGCCCAGCGGGGTCCGTCGGACGTGCCCGGTCTCGGCTGCGCGGGTGAGTGCGTCCAAGGCGCCCGGCCGGTCGTCCGGGGCCAGGTCGCGGCGCATCGCCTCGGCCGCCTCCGCCGTCGTCAGGCCGTCCGGGAAGGCAGCCAGCAGCGCGGCGGGATCATCCGTCACGGGGCGGCGCTCCAACATCGGGTCGAGGTTGGCCAGCGCCACGTCGTAGGCCTCCAGCGGCTGGAAGCCGCCGACCTCCAGGGACCGGCCGTCGTCGGTGGTGAAGATGAGCGACGGCGCGGTGTAGCGCTCCGGCCCGCCGTAGGAGGCGGTCTTGCCCTGGGCGTGCGACGGCGTCCCTTCAGCGGAGCGTGTGCGGGTGCGGTCCACCTCGTAGCGCGCCCACACGTCCTCGTCCTCGAGCGCGGCGACCACGCGATCGGCGTCGAGGCCCTCGACGGCGGCCAGCGCCCGGCGCAGGTCGTCCTCGTCGTCGAGCCGGCCGGTGGAGGTGAACTGCAGGAACTGCAGGGCACGCAGGGCCGCCTCCCCGAGGGCCGGGTCCTCGTCGCGGGCGACGATCACCGCGCGGCAGGCGCGCGAGGTCCCCGACACCCGGGCCTTGGGCTCGTACCCGAAGGGCATCCCGAACCGCCCCGCGAACATGCGGTACCCGTCGACCTGGCGCTCGGGCGTGTAGCCGCGCTCCTCGTAGACCTCAGGGCTCTCGGCCAGGCCGATCATCACGAGCCGCCAGTCGAGCTGGTCGCCGTAGCGCCACCGCAGGGCGGCGTGGGACGGGCGCGCCGAGTAGGCCCAGGGGCACCCCGGGTCGGTGAAGTGGGTGACGGTGATTCCCATACCGTGGAGGCTACGCAACCGCGCGCGCCGGCCGGCCCCGCCGGGCGTCAGCGGGGCAGCAGCACGCCGGGGTTGCAGATCCCCTCGGGATCGAGCGTTCCCTTCACGGCCTGCAGCGCCGCGACGGCGAGGGGGCCGATCTCCTCCTCGTACCACGGCCGGTGATCGGTGCCCACCGCGTGGTGGTGCGTGATCGCCGCGCCCGAGGCCCGGATGGCGTCGCAGGCCGCCGCCTTGGCCTGGCGCCATTGCCCGACCGGGTCGTCCTGGAGGGCCGTGAGCACGGTGAAGTAGAGCGACGCTCCCGTCTCGTAGACGTGCGAGATATGGCACATCACCACGAGCAGGCGGCCCTCGCCACCGAGCTCGGCGGTGATCGCCTCGGTGACGGCCGCCCGCAGCGCGTGCAGGTTGGACCAGAAGGTGACGGTCTCCAGCGTCTCCACGAACCCGCCGGCGTCGAGCACCGGGTCGCGCAGGTAGGGGCCGTGGTAGCGCCCCTTGCGCCACGCCTCTCCGGGCTCCTCGCCGAGCGCCAGGCCGCCGGCGTCCAGGAGCACCTCGGTGGCGCCGGCGCGGCGGGCGGCGACGTCCTGCGCCGTCCCCTCGTAGCCGACGATGACGAGGCAGCCGGGCGCGGGGGTCCCGTCCGCAGTGCCGGTGGGGTCGGCGAGGTTGAGCATCGTCTCCACCTCGTCCGACAGTCGCACGACGGTGGGCAGCGGGCCGTCCTGGGCCAGTCGGCGCAGCGCGGCGGCGCCGGCGGCGAAGTCGGGAAAGCCCCAGCCCTCGAAGAGCCGCACGTCTGGGGTGGGCCGCACGCGCAGCGTGACCGACGTGATGACGCCGAACGCGCCCTCGGAGCCGAGCACGAGCTGGCGCAGGTCCGGGCCGGAGGCGGACATCGGTGCGGCGCCGAGCGTGACGGTGCCGGCCGGCGTGGCGAGCACGAGCCCCACGACCATCTCGTCGAAGCGGCCGAAGCCGGCGGACGCCTGGCCACTGGAGCGCGTCGCGGCGTACCCGCCGATGCTGGCGCCCTCGTAGGACTGGGGGAAGTGGCCGAGGGTGTAGCCGCGCTCGGTCAGGAGCGCCTCGGCGTGGGTGGCGCGGGCGCCGGCGCCAAGGGTGGCGGTGCGCGACTCCTCGTCGAGCGCCTCCAGGGCGTCCAGGCGACCCACGTCGAGCGACACGACACCGGCGAACCCCTCGCGCTGGGCGACGAGGCCGCCGACCACCGAGGTCCCTCCGGCGAAGGGCACGACGGCGACCCGGTGGGCCGCGCACGTCTGCAGGACCCGCTGGACCTCGTCGTGGTCGGCGGGATGGACGACCGCGTCGGGCGCGTCGGCGGCGTCCCCGGCGCGCAGCCGCAGCAGGTCAGGCGCCGACCAGCCGCGGGTGTGGGCCACGCGGGACGCGTCGTCGGTGTGGACGTGCCCCTCCCCCACGACGGCCGCCAGCGCCTGGAGTGCCACGTCGGGGAGCGTGGAGGCGGGGGGCGTGATGTCCTGGACCGGGACGGGCAGCGGCGCGGTGCCGAGCGCGCCGACCATCTCCAGCGCGGCGCGGGCGGCGTCGGGCAGGTCGACGGCCTGGGCCGGATCACCCCAGCGATAGGGGTGCATCTGCACGACGGGAAGGGCGGACTCCGACGGGTTCGTGCTCATGGGAGAGACACTAATACATCAAGTGTCACTCTGTCACCACAATCGCGGGTCAGGCGCTACGGCTGCGGCGCAGGCGATTGCGCCGGAACCGGCTCCCCCGACTCAGGCGCTGCGGCTCCGCCGAAGCCGGTTTCGCTCCTCCTGCTTCTCCACCACCGTGGCGATGAGCTTGAGGAACTGCGGGTTGCCGGTGGCCTTCGCCTGCCCGTACATGAACGCCTCGCGCCAGTCGGCGACCTTGGCGTCGTGCTCGACCATCGAGTTGAAGAACGCGCGCTGCATGTCGACGCGGATCCGCGCGTCGGTCGCGATGTCCTTGGTGACCTCGAGGGAGGGCATCTCCAGGCGGAACATCTGCACGTCCCCACGGCCGCGCATGTCGATGCCCACGACGAGCTTGAGCGGCTTCAGCGCCGGCACCTCCTCGATGATCGAACGGGCGGCGGTGGCGATAAGGGCGCGGGCGTCGTCGGACATGCCCGAACTGTATTTGATCGCCGCCGCGGCCTTCAGCCGGACGCGCTCAGTGCGCGACGAGGATCTTGGCGATGACGATGAGCAGGCCGAACGCCAGGCTGATCACACCCGACAGGACGATCCCCCAGCCGCGCACACCGCCCCGGTAGGCGGCGTAGAAGCCGAGCAGGGCCAACTGGCCGAGCGACACGAAGATGCCGATGTCGACCGCCTGCTCCGGCGTGAACGCCCCCACGAGGGAGAGCACGACCGCCAGCAGCGGCAGCGTGGCGGCCTGGACGATCGACGACTCGCTCGCCGCCACCCGCCGCATCTCCCCCCACGTGGCGCCGCGCTTGCGCTCGATGCGGTCGCCCAGCAGGTGGGCGTAGACGTGCGCGAGCCAGAAAACCGTCGAGGTGACGAACACCGTCACCACGACCGAGGGCGCCTGCGGGTCCGGGTCGGCGCCGAAGACGACGAGCACGGACATGACCACGATCTGGCCGTAGATCGCCCCGGCGACGTTCTGCTCGCTCCAGAAGAACGAGCTCCAGCGGCTTTCGGAGCGGTGGGCGGGCGATTTCGAAGACGACATCGCCCGCCAACCTAACCCACTCAGATTTTGTTGCGCTCCAGCAGCTTCTTGCCGATGACCATCCGCTGGATCTCCGAGGTGCCCTCGCCGATCAGCAGCAGCGGCGCATCGCGGTACAGCCGCTCGATCTCGTACTCCTTGGAGTAGCCGTAGCCGCCGTGGATGCGCAGGCACTCCTCGACGCAGAAGCGGCCGGCCTCCGAGGCGAACAGCTTGGCCATGCCGGCCTCCATGTCCGAGCGCTGGCCGGCGTCCTTCATGCGCGCCGCGCGCAGCGTGAGCATGCGGGCCGCGTCGACCTGCACCGCCATGTCGGCGAGCTTGAAGGTGATGACCTGGTGCTCGGCGATCGGCTTGCCGAACGTCTTGCGCTCCTGCGAGTAGCGCAGGGCCAGCTCCAGCGCGCGCTGGGCGATGCCGACGCCGCGGGCGGCGACGTTGGCGCGGCCGACCTCGAGCGCGTCCATCATCTGGGCGAAGCCCTTGTTGAGGCCGTCCTCCTCGCCGCCGAGCACGTTCTCGGCGGGGCACTTGTACCCGTCGTAGACCAGCTCGGTGGACTCGACGCCCTTGTAGCCCATCTTCTTGATCTTGGGCGGCACGATCAGGCCGGCGTAGTCGCCCGTGTTCTCCGAGACGCCCGCCTCCTTCTCGGTGATGAAACAGGTGAAGCCCTTGTGGCGGGGCTTGGCATCAGGGTCGGTCTTGACGAGCAGGAAGACGAGCGACGACATGAGGCCGTTGGTGACCCACATCTTCTGGCCGTTGATCTCGTACGAGCCGTCGTCGATCTTCTTGGCCGACGTCTTGATGGCCTGCACGTCGGAGCCCATCTCGGGCTCGGAGAGGGAGAAGGCGGCGCGGATCTCGCCGGTGGCCATGCGGGGCAGGTACTTCTGCTTCTGCTCCTCGCTGCCGTACTTCATGAGCAGGTAGCTGCCGATGAAGTGCGTGTTGATCACGCCGGAGATGGAGATCCAGCCGCGCGAGAGCTCCTCGACGACCATGCAGTACGTGGTGAGGTCCAGCCCCAGCCCGCCGTACTCCTCGGGGATGGTGAGGCCGAACAGGCCCAGCTCCTTGAGCTGCTCGACGATCGGCTCCGGGTAGGTGTCCGTGGCGTCGTAGTGCTCGGCGTTGGGGATGATCTGCTCGTCAGCGAACTGACGGACCATGTCGCAGATGGCCTGCTGGTCTTCGGTGCGGTCCACTGCGGGAATGGCGATGGCCATGGCGGGTCTCCTGCCGTCGGAATCTGCTGCGTGAAGGGGGTACGGGAGGATACCCGCGCCGGTATTACGCGGGCCGCCGCCCTGCGGGACCACCGGGCCTGGTTAGGCTCCCGGCGGTGAACTTCGCCCGGGACCTCGTCGACGCCGCTCCCTCCCGCCGGGTCGCCGTGGTGGAGCTGGACGCCCAGGGCGGGCGGCGCGAGTGGACGTTCGGCGAGATCTCCCACCGTTCCGCGCGGCTGGCCGGCACGCTGCGCAGCCGCGGGGTGCGCCGCGGCGACGTGGTGATGACCCTCATCGGCAACCGGCCCGACTGGATCTGCACGATGGTCGCCTGCTTCCGGATCGGCGCGGTCGCACTGCCGTGCACGGAGCAGCTGCGGGCCAAGGACCTGCGCCTGCGCCTGCACGTGGCGGCGCCACGCCTGATCGTCTGCGACGTGCGCAACGCGGCCGAGCTGCAGGCCGCCCAGGCCGGCGAGTCCCGGCCCGTGCCCGTCCTGCACGTGCCGGACGAGCGGATCTACCGGGTGGAGCCCGTCGCCCCGGTGGAGCTGCGCCCCGAGGACCCGTGCCTCATCACGTTCACCTCCGGGACCGCCGGGGAGGCCAAGGCCGTCCTGCACGCCCAGCGGTACCTGGACGGCCAGCACGCCCAGGCCGAGCACTGGCTGGACGCCCGCCCCGGCGAGCTGGTGTGGTGCACCGCCGCCAGCGGCTGGAGCAAGTCGGCGCGCAACGTCTTCATCGCCCCGTGGATCCGTGGGGCCAGCGCCCTCCTGCACGACGCGCGCTTCGACCCCCACGAGCGGATGGCCATCGCGGCGCGCGAGCGGGTCAACGTGCTGTGCATGGCGCCCACCGAGTACCGGGTGATCGCCAAGCGCGGGACGCTGTCCAGCTCGTCCCACCTGCGTGGCCTCGTCGCCGCCGGCGAGGCGCTCAACCCCGAGGTGCTGCGCGCATGGCACGAGCACACGGGGCTGTGGATCCGCGACGGCTACGGCCAGACCGAGACGGGGCAGCTCACCGGGATGCCGCTGGGGATCGAGGCCATCCCCGGCTCGATGGGCCGGGCGCTGCCCGGCGTGGGGCTGTCGGTGGTGGACGGCGAGCTCGTGCTGGACCCGGCCACCGACCCCACCTTCTTCTTCGGCTACCTCGGCGAGGAGCCCTGGGACCGCTCGGTCCCCTGGCACACCGGGGACCACGTGCGCCAGGACGAGGACGGCTACCTCTACTTCGAGGGACGCGCGGACGACGTGATCATCTCCGCCGGGTACCGGATCGGCCCCTTCGAGGTGGAGTCGGCGCTCGTGTCCCACCCGGCCGTCGCCGAGGCGGCCGCCGTGGCGGCGCCGGACGACGAGCGGGGCTCGGTGGTGCGGGCGATCGTGGTGGTGCGCCCGGGTGTGGCCCCTTCCGACGACCTGGCCCGCGAGCTGCAGGACCACGTCAAGGCCCAGACCGCGCCGTACAAGTACCCGCGGATCGTGGAGTTCGCCGACGCCCTGCCCAAGACGGCCAGCGGCAAGGTCCGCCGCTCGCTCCTGCGCGACGAGCACTGAGGCCCGCGCGATGACCGCGACACGCAGCCCGTCCATCGGGCACCATGGCCCCATGACCCGGGGACTGCTCTGCTTCGTGGCGACCGCCGCCGTGCTCCTGGCGGGCGCGAGCGCCGCGCGGGCCACCACGGTGACCTACACCCCCGCGTGCCCCAAGTCCCTGTGCGCGCCGGAGCTGACGGTCACCGCCACGACCGGCGAGCGCAACAACCTCGTCTTCAGCGCCGGCACGGGCAAGCGCTGGCTGATCGAGGAGGCCACCGGGGTGCCGCTCACCGGCCCGACCGATGTGTGCACCGCGATCACCCCGTCCGTGCTGGACTGCGCCGCCGCGCAGCTGCAGGTCGACACCGGCGACGAGAACGACACGGTCACGATCACCGATGACACCCTCGGCGACGCCAACGTGCGCGGCGGGAACGGCGACGACACCCTCTCCTCCGACGCCGCGGCCACCCTGGACGGCGGCGCCGGCAACGACGTGGTGCGCGGCGGGCGCCACGACGACCGGCTCGTCTTCAGCACCGGCCTGGACGTTCTGGACGGCGGGGGCGGCCAGGACGCGCTGACCTTCTTCGACCAGAGCGACACCGCCGGCCCGGTGGCCGTCGACCTCACCGTCGGGACGGCGGCCCGTCGCGGCGGCATCAGCACCCTGGCCTCCATCGAGGACGTCTCGACCTTCGGCGGCACCGCCTCGGTGATCGGCACCGACGCGGCCAACCGCATCACCATGGATCGCGGGATCGCCGACGGCCGTGGCGGCAACGACCGCATCCAGGGCAACGGGATCCTCTACGGCGGCGACGGCGACGACACCATCATCGGCACCCGCTCCGCCGGGCCGACGGCGCGGTGCGGCCCCGGGCGCGACATCGTCACGCCGCTCAACGGCCCGTCCCGCATGCGGCTGGACCCCGACTGCGAGGCCCTCATCCCGGGCACCTCCGGCCTGGCCGCCCGCGGCATCGCCATCAGCCCGACACCGACCGTGACGTCGCGTCAGATCCGGTTCCGCGTGGCCTGCACGGCGTCCGGCGGGTGCTCGGGCTCCATCGCCGTGCCCGGCCTCGGCGACGCTGCGGTCGCCGACTTCAAGATCGCCAGGAACAAGGGCAAGCGCATCTCCGTGCCGCGGCCCGCCAGCTCCCCGATCGGGCAGCTCGTGGACGAGACGCGCCGCGCCGCCTTCACGCTCCAGGGCCGCGCGCGCGGGCGCAACGTGCGCGCCACCTGGGAGGCCCGCCTCCTGGGGGCCAAGGACCGCAAGCCGCTGCGCTAGGCCCCGCCGGCCTCGCGCCACCGTCCACCTTCCGGGGGTGGTCCAACTGACTCCCCCGGGGTGGGAGCCAATTGGATAGCCCCACGCGCAGCGTGGGTGCGTCGCAGTGTTGACCCGGAGATGACGCAGAGATGATGCACCGAACGCCTGGATTGGTCACGCGCCGCACGTGACGCTGACCGGGTGGCGCTCCACACCACCTCCGCCCCACGGTGCCGCGATCGGCACGGCCATCGAGCTGCCGCCATTGCTGCCGCACAGCACGGCGTCCTGTCCAGCGCCCAACTGCTCCAGGCCGGGGTCAGCCGGTCGACGATCTCGCGCTGGGTGACCTCGGGGCGCCTCGTCCGTATCCACGCGGGCGTCTACGCGTTCGGGCACCTCACCCTGACCCGCGACGGATGGTGGCACGCGGCGCTCCTGGTCGCGGGTCCGACCGGGGTCATCACCGCGCGAGCCTGCTGCTCCATTTGGAACGTGCTTCCGGTGGAGCACGGTCCGGTGGACATCATCGCCGAACGCCGTCGCGGCACGACGGCCCCGTGGCTGCGCGTCCGGCGGGTTTCGATCAACGAGGACGAAGTCACGGTGCGCCGCGGCTTGCGGGTGACCACGCCCGCCCGAGCCATCGTCGACCTCGCCGACCTCGGGTCGGCCCATGACGTAGGCACCGCGCTCGACCAGTGCCTGCGCCTCGGGCTCTTCGATCGCCACGTATTCGACCAGGCAATCGACCGCGCGAGCGGTCGGCGCGGGCTCAAGCTCCTCCGGCCCGCCATGGCACGACTGTCCGGGGACACGTTTCTGTCGATGACCGAGCGGCGCGTGCGTGATGAGCTCCTCGATACCGATCTCCCCCGTCCCCGCGTGAACGAGTTCATCCCACGTCCCGGGGGTCTGCCCATCCGGGTGGATCTTCTCTGGGTCGAGGAACGGCTGGTGGTGGAACTCGACGGCCCCCAGCACCAGCTTCCGTACCAGCAGGAGATCGATCGCGAGCGTGACGCGTACCTCAGGCGGGCCGGCTACCGGGTGCTGCGCTATCCGGTGGAGCGGCTCGATCGCGACATCGCCGGGGTCATTGCGGAGACCCGTGCGGAGCTGCGCGGCCACCCGGGGACGTCATCCATCTGACTCCCCCGGTGTGGGAGCCGATTGGCAGACCCACGCGGCGGTGCTGCCGGGGCGGGCAGCACCAAGACCGACTCAGCTAGGCGGTGAGGTCCGCGGCCATCTCCGCGAAGACGGCGACGTAGGCGTCGACGGCCTCGTCGGTGTGGGTCACCGACAGGGTCCACTCCTCCTCGCGCCCCGGGGTCATGTAGATCCCGCGGTTCATGTTGAAGAGCCAGGCCAGGTCGCACAGCTCGGCATCCTGGTTGGCCTTGAAGGTCTCGTAGTCGACGACCTTGGTGGGCGAGAAGGTGACGCAGCCCTTGGAGCCGATGCCGACCGCGTACCCGGGCAGGTTGTGCTCGGCGATGACGCGCTCGCAGCCCGCCAGGATGCGGTCGTTGAGGTGGGCCAGCGTGACGTAGGCGTCGGCGGTGAGGACCTCTTCGAGGTTGGCGCGGGTCGCCGCCATGCCGAGCGGGTTCCCGTTGTACGTGCCCACCTGGTAGACGCGGCCGTCCTCGACGCAGGCCATGACCTCCTCGGTGCCGCCGATCGCGCCGACCGGG